>DNJM01000145.1:0-143 GCA_003489085.1 Lachnospiraceae bacterium | reverse complement strand
GGTTCAAATCCCTCTTTCTCCGCTCTTTTCCCAAAGCAGGGAATTAGAAAAAATGAAAAAACTATTGACAAAGCATTATGGATGTGATAAATTAAATAAGCTGTTTCAAAAAGAAAAAATAAAAAAGTTCTTGACAGACAAGC
>DNJM01000085.1:6548-8240 GCA_003489085.1 Lachnospiraceae bacterium | reverse complement strand
CCGTTTGTCTTTCCGCCGAGGCCGTCTACCACGAAGCGGAGCTGACGGTCATTCATGTCGACGCATCTTCTCCAGGTGATCTTCCGCGGGTCGATATTCAGCTCATTGCCCTGGTAGATGTGGTTGTCGATCATCGCTGCGAGCAGGTTGTTCGCCGCGCCGATCGCGTGGAAGTCGCCGGTGAAGTGCAGGTTGATGTCCTCCATCGGAACAACCTGTGCATAGCCGCCGCCGGCAGCTCCTCCCTTTACACCGAAGACCGGACCCAGAGAAGGTTCTCTCAAGGCTACCATAACATTTTTTCCAAGGCGCTGCATACCGTCGGCCAGACCGATCGTAGTAGTTGTTTTGCCTTCCCCTGCCGGTGTTGGATTGATTGCTGTAACCAGGATCAGCTTGCCGTCCTTCCGGTCACTTTCCTTTAATAAATTGTAGTCAATTTTTGCTTTGTACTTTCCGTATTGCTCCAGATATTTGTCATCGATGCCTGCCTTTGCAGCGATTTCCGTGATTGGTGCCATCTGGCATTCCTGTGCAATTTCAATGTCTGATTTGTAACCCATGATTGTTCTCCCTTCTGTTATGGCGCAGATTTCTGCAGAGTGTCAAAATAGAGTTCCGTGCAGGATGGACGTTGCCGAGGGTTTCAGGGATCAAAAGCTCCGCTGAAATAAAAAGACAGCACATGCAGGAAAACATATGCTGCCCAGACGGTCGGCTGTTCCGGAATCCGCTTTCCCTTGTGGTACTCCACATGCTCCGTCAGTAAAGCGGTTCCTCTATCATTATCGTCATCGTAACATAACCCCATCAGAAATGCAAGGGGAAAATCATATTGGATTTGACATTTTGGACAGGATGCAATACAATGCATAGAAGAAATAGATGACAGGAGGTTATACGAATATGAAACGGATAATAGTATGGCTTAGTGTGCTTTGCCTGGCTGCCTGTATGCTGACAGGCTGCGGTAAAGATGACAGTACAGGTGATGAAACTACGAAAAAGAGCAATACGACAGATGAAAATAAGGATACGGAAGAAGAGAAGGACGCTGCGGATCAGAAGGAAAATGGAAAAGACAGCGTACTGACAGAAGAGAATATGGAAGAAGTGTTAAGCGGAAAGCATCATGTAGAGATTGTGATCAAAGACCAGGGAACAATTAAAGCAGAGCTGGATGCGGATCAGGCACCTGTTACAGTGACGAATTTTATCAATCTGGCACAGGAAGGATTTTATGACGGACTGACTTTTCACCGGATTATCGATGGATTTATGATGCAGGGCGGAGATCCGCTGGGCAATGGAACCGGAGGAGCCGGTAATGATATCAAGGGTGAGTTTTCCTCCAATGGAGTAGAGAATACGATTTCTCATGTCAGAGGAACCCTCTCCATGGCCCGTGCGAGTGAACCGGACAGCGGAAGCTCCCAGTTCTTCATCGTGCAGCAGGACAGCACCTATCTGGATGGAGAATATGCAGCCTTCGGAACCGTGACAGAGGGGATGGAGATTGTGGACTCTATCTGTGAAAATGCAGAGGTAACGGATCAGAACGGTACGGTGAAGAGCGGTACCCAGCCGGTGATAGAGACGATTCGGGTAATCGATTAAGAAATACGATGTTTAAAAGAAAATAGTAAAAATAGAAGGAATTGTCTGCGGGCAATTCCTTTTTTTCAGGTTATT
>DNJM01000085.1:0-6213 GCA_003489085.1 Lachnospiraceae bacterium | reverse complement strand
AACGATAGAAATCCAGTAAATTTTCTTATGAAATCTATTGACAAAATATCACTGTAGGAATATCATATAACCATGAACATATGAACAATCATTCATATGAATGAACACGCAGGAGGATTCATGCTATGAAGAAAAAATTTAAACTGGAAAATCTGGATTGTGCAAACTGTGCGGCGAAGATGGAAAATGCGATCAAGAAGATCGATGGTGTGCAGGATGCTGTGATGAGCTTTATGACACAGAAGCTGACACTGGAAGCTGACGACGATCGGTTCGATGCAATCCTGGATGAAGTTGAGAAGGTATGCAGAAAGGTAGAGCCGGATCTGATTATTCACCGGTAAGAGGACGAAACCATGACAAAGAAACAGAAACATATGCTGATACGGATACTGATTTCATTTGCATTGCTTGTACTTTTGAAAGCAGCAGAGATTTTGCATCTGGTGCAGGGACTGGATCAGTTCCCGACGGGATTGCTTTGTTATCTGATACCGTATCTGATTGTAGGATGGGATATTCTGTATCGTGCTGCCAGAAATATCCGCAACGGACAGATTTTTGATGAAAATTTCTTAATGACGATCGCAACCTTTGGTGCATTTGCGGTAACAGAGTATGCAGAAGCGGTATTCGTCATGGTATTTTACCAGGTTGGCGAGTTATTCCAGGATTACGCGGTGAATCGTTCCAGACAGTCGATCTCCGAATTAATGGATATCTGTCCGGAGTATGCCAATATTGAAGAAGACGGGAAGCTGAAGCAGGTGGATCCGGATGACGTATCGGTTGGAGATATCATTGTGGTACGGGCAGGAGAGAGAATCCCATTGGATGGTATCGTAGAATTCGGAACATCTTTTGTGGATACCTCTGCACTGACAGGAGAGTCCGTTCCACGGGAAATGAAGCCTGGAAGTGAGATCATCAGCGGCTGCGTAAATGGCAGTGGACTTTTAAAGGTAAGAGTCACGAAGGAATTCGATGACTCTACTGTTTCCAAGATCCTGGAGCTGGTAGAGAATGCCAGCAGTAAAAAGGCAAAGGCAGAGAATTTTATCACCCGGTTTGCTAAATACTACACACCGGTTGTCGTATGTTCCGCCATGCTTCTGGCTATTCTGCCGCCGCTTTTATTCGGCGGAAACTGGATGGACTGGGTGCAGAGAGCCTGCATTTTCCTGGTTATTTCCTGCCCCTGTGCATTGGTGATTTCGGTGCCTCTTAGTTTCTTTGGCGGGATCGGCGCTGCTTCACGGGTGGGCGTACTGGTCAAGGGAAGTAATTATTTGGAAGCACTGGCGGAAATGGATACCATTGTATTTGATAAAACCGGAACCCTTACCAAGGGTGAATTCAGAGTATCACAGGTATTGCCGTCAGAGGAGGGTGGCTTGCAGGCCGATGAGCTGCTGGAGATCGCGGCTCTGGCAGAGAATTATTCGGATCATCCGATTTCACGATCGATAAAAGAAGCATATGGGAAGACACTCTCGGTGGATCGGGTCAGCGATGCTGAGGAAGCGGCAGGTCACGGCGTGAAGGCGATAGTGGATGGACGCGTTATACTGGCAGGAAATGAGAAGCTGATGAAGCAGGCCGGAATTTCTGTTAAGATGCAGGAGAGCGCTGGAACGTCTGTTTATCTGGCCGTGGATGGTATATTTGCCGGTGTGATCATCATTTCTGATACGATAAAAGAACGGGCACCGGAAGCGATCCGTGGCTTAAAGCAGGTAGGCGTAAAGAGAACCGTCATGCTGACCGGAGATGTCAGACGAGTTGGCGAAGCAGTTGCAAAAGAACTTCAGCTGGATGAGGTTTATACAGATCTTCTTCCGGCCGATAAGGTGGAAAAGGTGGAAGAATTGCTCGCCATGGAACGAAAAGGTGCCAAGCTTGCATTTGTAGGTGACGGCATCAATGATGCGCCGGTTCTTAGCAGAGCTGATATCGGAATTGCCATGGGCAGTATGGGATCGGATGCGGCGATTGAAGCAGCAGATATCGTATTGATGGATGATGATCCTTCTAAGATTGCAAAGGTTGTAAATATAGCAGCGAAGACGCTTCGGATTGTCAGACAGAATATTATCTTTGCTCTGGCGGTTAAGGCTTTGGCACTTGTTCTGGGTGCATTCGGTGTTGCCAATATGTGGGAAGCGGTTTTTGCGGATGTTGGAGTTGCTGTGATCGCTATTTTGAATGCAATGCGGACATTACGGGTAAAATAAATGAGAAAAGGATATTTTCGTGTTGAGAAAATATCCTTTTCGATTTATAATAAATAAATGCATGGCAAAGAATGACAAATTTTGTCCTCTGCACTCCAAATGAAAATCCGAAACAGAAAGAAGATGAGAAGATACGATGTTACAGGTAGAGCATTTATCATATGAAGTAACAGAAGGGGGAAGCAGGCAGACGATTCTGCAGGATGTCAGCTTCGACGTAAAGGATGGAGAAATGCTGGTCATTACAGGACCGAACGGAGGTGGTAAATCTACCATCGCCAAGCTTTTGATGGGAATTTATGAAGCCAGTGAAGGAAAGATCCTTCTGGACGGAAATAATCTGTCTGATATGAGTATTGATGAGCGTGCGAATGCAGGAATTGGATTTGCATTTCAGCAGCCGCCGCGGTTTAAGGGGATGACAGTAGAGCGGTTTTTGAATCTGGCAGCCGGTGAGAAACTGGGTGGAAAGGTATGCTGCGAACTGCTGGGAAACGTCGGCCTCTGTGCAAAGGATTATATCCACAGGGAGATTGATGGAACCCTGTCAGGCGGAGAAATGAAACGAATAGAGATTGCCAGTGTACTGGCAAAAAAGCATAAGATCTGTATTTTTGATGAGCCGGAGGCAGGAATTGACCTGTGGAGCTTTTCAATGCTGGTGAAGCAGTTTGAGAAGATTCATGAGAGCAAGAAAGAAAGCCTGCTTCTCATTTCCCATCAGGAAAGGATTATCCGGATGGCAGACCGGATTATGGTCATCCGGGACGGCAGGGTAGAAGCCTGCGGACCGAAAACGGAGATGCTGAAGACACTGGCGCTGGATACCATGGAGTCACCGGCATGCATCCGCAGAGAGGAAAGAGGTGAATAGGAATATGGCAGAATTAGATCAGATTACCAGCCAGGTGCTGGCGCAGATTGATCCGGAAGGATTTAAACAGGAAGGTGCGTTCAACCTGCGTTACAATGGATATTCTCTGTGCCATGGGGACAGTGAACATATCAAGATCAGGAGAAAAGAGGATAAGCCGGGTATTGACGTCTATATCAGTAAGGAGACACAGGGTGAGTATGTTCATATTCCGGTCGTCATGTCACAGTCCGGAATGACGGATGTGGTATATAATGATTTTTATATCGAGGACGGTGCGGTTGTTACGATTATAGCAGGCTGCGGAATCCATAACAGTGGCTGTAATGACAGCCGTCATGACGGTATTCATGCCTTTCATATCGGAAAGCACTGCAATGTGACCTATGAGGAAAAGCATTATGGAGAAGGAAATGGAACCGGAGGGCGGATTCTCAATCCGGTGACACAGATTTATATGGATGAGGATTCAGTGTGTACACTGGATACAACTCAGATCCGCGGCGTTGATTCTACCAAACGGAAAACAGAAGTGGAAATCGGTGCCGGAAGCCGTCTGTATGTTACGGAAAAGCTGATGACACATGGAGATCAGGATGCACAGTCCGATATGGAGATTCGCTTAAATGGTGAGGAAAGCTCTGCACAGGTTATTTCCAGATCCGTGGCAAAGGAAAATTCAAAGCAGGTTTTTCATCCGAGGGCGATTGGAAACAGCGGATGTCATGCCCATATCCAGTGTGATTCCATCATTATGGATCAGGCGAATGTCTGCTCCATTCCGGAGATTGATGCACATCATGTGGATGCACAGATCATCCATGAAGCAGCCATCGGACGGATCAATAATGAGCAGCTGATGAAGCTTAGAACCTTTGGAATGACTGAGGAAGAGGCCGAGGCCGTGATCATTGAGAACTTCCTGAATTAGTTTTCTGCTTCTTTCTGTGGGTGAAGAGCCAGAACAGGGCTGCTGCCGGGAGAGCCCCTATCGTGTCAATGTTTGCCTCGTTATACTACGGTGCATAGAGCTTGTCAAAAATGGGAAGACTGTTTTCATAAGACAGTAGGAGGGAAGGGACATGAACGGAAACGCAGAACTGTTGAATTTTGTATTTCAGAATTCACAGATGGGTGTAGAGACACTGGAACAGCTGATGGAAATTGCAGAGGAACAGAGCCTTAAGGAGTATCTGAAAAAAGAATATGACGGATACCGCAGCATACATGAAGAAGCAAGGGAACTTCTGCACGACAACGGTATGGATGAAAAAGGATTAAATGCCTTTGAAAAAATCCGAACCTATCTGATGATCAATATGAAGACTATGACGGATCAGACATCGTCCAATATTGCGGAAATGTTGATTATCGGAAGCAATATGGGAATTACCGATGCCATTAAAAAGCTCCGGAAATACCAGGGAGCCGATAAGAAAATCCTGCATTTGATGGAGCGGCTGAAGAAATTTGAGGAAGACAACGTAGAAAAGCTGAAGGAATTTTTATAATCAAAATAAAGGAAATAAAAATAGAGAAGAAACGAAAGCCCGGAGTAATGGATTCACAAAGCGAACGCTGCCTGCATACTGATAACATAGCAGGGAAAAAGGAGTGAACGGAGTGAGTACATGGATCTGGGCTTTTTTGGGAACAGGTTTTACATTTTTAATGACGACACTGGGTGCGGCAGTGGTTTTTTTGTTTCGTGGTGAAATAAATCCACAAATACAGAAGGTATTGCTTGGCTTTGCCGCAGGTGTCATGGTGGCAGCTTCCGTATGGTCGCTGCTTCTCCCGGCAATCGAAGCGGCATCAAAGGAAGGTACGGCGGGATGGATTCCTGCAGCCGGGGGTGTGATGATCGGTGCGGCAGGATTATTCTGGATGGATGCATGGATGACCCGGAAAAAGATCGGTGGGCAGACAGAGCTTCTGATTGTGGCGGTGACACTGCATAATATTCCGGAGGGAATGGCAGTGGGACTCGCATTTGCGCTGGCCGCGCAGCAGGATAGCAGACCGGCACTGTATGCGGCGGCATTTGCATTGGCAGTGGGGATCGGGATCCAGAATCTGCCGGAAGGAGCGGCAGTAGCCCTTCCGCTTAGACAGGCGGGCTGGAGTGCGCCAAAAGCTTTTTTGACCGGTACATTATCCGGGATGGTAGAACCTGTATTTGGCGTGGGAGTCACTCTGGCAGCGAAAAAGATCGAGTCGTATATGCCGTGGCTTCTTTCTTTTGCCGCAGGCGCCATGCTTTATGTGGTCATTGAAGAGCTGATTCCAGAGGCAAATAGAGGAGAGTCCAAGGTGGGTACGGCCGGAGTACTGGCCGGTTTTCTGATTATGATGGTGCTGGATGTGGCACTTGGTTAAGAAAAAACCATGAATATGCTCTTTAAAAATAGGGAAAAAACTGCTATGATATACAGCAGACGTAGAAAAGAAAGAAGGATAAGCATGACAAAGGTTGATATTATTTCTGGTTTTTTAGGTGCGGGGAAAACAACATTTATTAAACAGCTGATTGCAGATGTTTTTTCCGGAGAAAAAATCGTATTGATTGAAAATGAATTTGGTGAGATAGGAATTGACGGTGGCTTTTTAAAGGATGCCGGTATTGAGATTACGGAGATGAATTCCGGCTGTATCTGCTGTACGCTGGTAGGTGATTTCAGTACGGCATTGAAGCGGGTAGTGGAGGAGTATCATCCGGATCGGATCATCATTGAACCATCCGGCGTTGGTAAGCTGTCAGATGTGGCAAGAGCAGTAGAAATGGTGAAGAAGGATGCAGAAATTGAGATTAACAGCCGGATTACCGTAGTGGATGGGAAGAAGGCAAAGGTATATATAAAGAATTTCGGCGAATTCTTTAACAATCAGATTGAGCACGCGACTACGATTGTACTGAGCCGTACTCAGATGATAACGGAGGCGAAGCTGGAAGAGTGTGTGAAGATGATCCGTGAAAAAAATGCGGAAGCAACATTGATTACAACACCATGGGATCAGCTGGAAGGCAGCGTGATTGCACAGGCGATTGAGCATTCCGCAGGAGCAGAAGCACTGATCCATGAGGAAGAGTGCCATCATGAGCAT
>DNJM01000087.1:32187-32592 GCA_003489085.1 Lachnospiraceae bacterium | reverse complement strand
TTGGAGTATTTTGCAACACCCTCTTATACAAGATACCAATCGTTATGTTTGAATCAGTAAATTTCCCACAGCCACAGAACCACTGCTGTCAGGGAAAATACGATACAGCTTCCAATTACTCCGCCTTGGTGATCGTTGTGATGTGCGGGTTGACGCCCTCATACCAGTAGAGGAAGCCCTCTGCATCGATGACATCACCGACCTGCAGAGCCTCGACTGCTGCATAGACATCAGTCGTATTGTCGCACAGGTAGGACTCTACAGTGAAGGTATAGGTCTCACCGTTCAGGGAGACATTGAAGTACAGGTCAGAGTTCGAATCTCTGTCGCCGGAGCCGTCCCAGTTGTACAAGAACGGAGTCTCGTTGCCGTCTGCGTCTGTGGACGGCTCAACAGTCAGACCCT
>DNJM01000087.1:31703-31953 GCA_003489085.1 Lachnospiraceae bacterium | reverse complement strand
CGGCTCAACAGTCAGACCCTTGAATGCTACGAACGCATTCTGATGGTCGATCAGCTCATCCTTGCCAAGCAGCTCGGTCACATCCAGAACCGGTGCGATGTACTCACCCTCTTCAAATTCGAAGGTTGCATCGATGATCTCTACTTCTCCGGACCACTCAGACTTGAAGCCGGTAACTTTAATCTTTGTTCCCGGAACGAGCTTTTCATAGTCTTCCTCAGAGCATGCCATATCATACAGGAAGTATGCG
>DNJM01000087.1:29011-31371 GCA_003489085.1 Lachnospiraceae bacterium | reverse complement strand
CCTTGTCCTCCCACCAGGACTGCTTTGCCTGAACATAGGTCTCGACCACGACCTCAGCGTCCAGCTCTGCCGCCATGTACTCCTCGTAAGTCATGACGCCCTCGCCCTTGACATCCGGAACCTCAGTCTCAGCAGCTTCGGTCGCAGCCTCAGTGCTCTCTTCCGCCATCGCGAATCCAGGGAAAGCACAGGTCAGAGAAAGTGCCAGTACGATTGCCAGTTTCTTTTTCATAGTAATTTCTTCCTTTCTTACCGCAGTATTGTTTACTAATCGGTTACGCTCACATTATACCTTAATTTGCCGAGAAATCAATGGGAAGGATGATTTCTTTTATATTTTTTTGCTGCCGAAAGCCCCAGATACAGGAAAATCAGCAGCCACGTCACGGCAAGCGCCGCGAGGAGCGCCACAGAAGTGGAGGGAAGAGGACCTAAGTCAGCCTTGCCTGTGGACGAGGTAATCTGGTCAAGCCGGTAGAGCGAGATAACGTCGTCATAGAGCTTTTCTATGAAAGCCTCATTAACCTCCTGCTTTCGGCGCGTCGATTTCGCGACAGTTTCAATCAGCTGTCCAGCGGCATCGCGCAGGGAAGCGGAGCCATTGAAGACCGGAGTCACGAATGTGTTGCCTGTATTGTCCAGAAGCAGCTGAGAAGCCTTGAGCTTGACATCGTAGTACGTGTCGTTGTCCTCACCGCACCTTGAAAGATAATCCTGGTAGCCTTCAGAATTCTGTGCTTTTGACGTTACCGGGACGTACCCCTCAGTTTTTGCATAGGCGGTCTGCACCTCGTTTGTCAGCAGATACTGCGCGAACAGCCAGGAGGCGAGCACCTCCTGCGGGTCCTGTTTGTTGAAAATGCAGACGGACGGCCCCTGCGAAATCATCTGCGGGTGCTCCGGGTCAAACTGCGGCACGGTCATGACCTCTGTATCAAATTCGATCAGCGCGTCCTCACTGATATCGGAGAGCGGAGCGTGCGTACCCATCCATGTGGCGCCTGCAGTGGAGTCTACCGCAAAAACGCATTGTCCGGCATTCAGAAAATTCGCCGGATAGCTGGAAATCTTGAAGGTAGAAAATGCTCCGCTTTTTACATGATCGGAAATCGTATACAGCAGATCTGCGGTGGTATCGTTAAAAAGCTGGATTTCACCGCTGTCTGTGGAGTAACCGCTGCCGAGCTGCCGGGTCATCTGGATCATCATATTGTCGGTAGATTTGTAGATGAACGGGATCATGACCTGCTGCCCGTTCAGTGCGTAGGTACCGTCTTCGTTTTTAGCGGTGGCAGCCTCCGAGACCTCCCAGATGAAGTCCCAGGTCAGCGTTTCCGGCAGCTTATAGCCGAGCGCTTCTACGTAGGTCTTGTTGACATAGCAGGCTTCGGTGGATCGCATATATGGAATTGCGTAATAGTGGCCTGCGAACGAGCATTCCTCCAGAAACTGCGGGATAATTTCTTCCTGCGAGGGAGAATCATAGGCAAGCGCGCTTCCGCCCAGCCCGTATTTTTCATCCGCAAACAGTCCATCGAGCGGGACGACCGTATTCTGACCGGTCAGGTAGGTAGCGATATGGTCCGGGTAGGTGATGCAGATATTCGGTGTCGTACCTGTCGCGATGTTGGTGATGACATCATTGTAAATTTTGCCGTAATCCGTATACAGGCGCAGATTGACCGTGATATTTGGATAGAGCGACTGGAAATCCGAGATTGCCTTCTTATAAATATTCGTCTGTGCTTTGTTTGTGTCGTTTTTTGCCCAGAAGGTAAGTTCATGAGTCTGTGACATGTCAAACTCGTCCGGAATCTCAAAGCTCGCCTGCTCCTGAGAGCCGTGGCAGCCGGTCAAACAGGACGCAGCGGCGGCTGCGAGTGCGCAGGCGAGAGCTGTTCGGCGGAATCTGCGGGAGAATTTATGCCCGTAGGTTTGCAAGAACGATTCGGTTATGATTTGTGACAGCTTCATCCTTTCGTGCCTCCTCTCGAAACGCCCGCCATGATTTTTTTGCGGAAAATCAGGAACAGAATGATCAGCGGGACGGAGATGACGACGACAGCCGCCATCATTGCGGGAATGTTTTCACGCCCAAAGCCGTTTTCGCGGATTTCCTGGATGCCGTTCGAGACAAGGTAATAATTTGGATCATCCGTGATCAGGCGCGGCCAGACGTAGGAATTCCAGCACTCAATGGCCTTGAGGATGGTAATGGTGACCAGGGTGGGACGGCAGATGGGCAGCATGACCTTCCAAAGGTATTTGAAATCCGACGTGCCGTCCACCTTTGCTGCGTAGTACAGCTCGTCTGGCACCTGGGCAAAGTTTTCGCGCAGCAGATAGATGTAGAATACCGA
>DNJM01000087.1:26356-28889 GCA_003489085.1 Lachnospiraceae bacterium | reverse complement strand
TTCCAGCACTCGATGACCTTCAGAATCGCGATGGTGACAAGCGTCGGACGGCAGATCGGAATCATCACCTTCCACAGATATTTCAGGTCTGAGGTGCCATCCACCTTTGCAGCGCGGTAGAGCTCGTCCGGTACCTGCTCAAAATTTTCCTTCAGCAGATAAATATAGAAGATGGAGGTGACACTTGGAAGAATCAGCCCTGCAAAGGTATTGCGCAGGTCCAGATTCGTGATGGTCACAAAGTTTGTGATGACCACAAGCTCATTTGGAATCATCATCAGGGAGAGAAAAAAGGTAAACAGGAGGTTTTTTCCGCGAAACTGCAGCCGTGCAAATGCGAATGCCGCGAGAGTGATAACAACCAGCATGATGGCTGTTGTCGCCGCTGTGAAGAGAACCGTGTTTGCCAGGTATCGGGCGAGCGGTACAGTAGTGAAGGCATCGCGGTAGTTCTCCAGCGTCGGTGTCAGCGTGAAAAAGCTGGGGGTGTATTCCGCATTGTAGGAGCCGTAGCTCTTTACGGAGGTCAGCACCATCCAGTAAAATGGGAACAGGACGATGAGCGCCCAGACGGCAAGAAGCACATAGGTGATCGCGTCTGCGATTTTCCGGTGCAGTCTGGCGGACTGTTCCACGTGTTGATAATCGAGTTGATGTTCCATAGTAGATCCTTTCCTTCCGGTAGAGGCCGGATAAGTCAGCAGCATGCAAGCCGGACGCAGACGCGTCAGTTCGTGTAGTGCACGTGCTTTCTGCTGATCAGCAGGTTGATCGAGGTAATCGTCAGAATGATCGCAAACAGCAGGATTGCCGCTGCCGATGCGTAGGACGGATATCCGCCGCTGTCACCGTAGAGCATGTCATAAACGTAGCCGACAATCGTATTCATCTCTGCCGCGTTCAGATTCGTGCCGAAAAGCGCGACCGCGTCACTGTACGCTTTGAATGCCCCGATAAATCCGGTGATGATCAGATAAAATACCGTTGGGGAGATGATCGGCAGCGTGATCCGCAGGAAGATGCGGAGACGCGAGGTACCGTCTACCCGCGCGGCGTTGTAGTAGTTCTGGTTGACGGACGCGAGTGCGCTGGTCAGGATCAGTACCTTGAACGGCATCACGACCCAGATAGTATAGAAGCACAGCACAAACATTTTTGCCCAGTACGGGCCGTCAATGAAATCAACCGGTCCGGCTCCAAACCAGTGCAGGATGAGATTCACCAGCCCGTCCGTGTACGGCGTCTTCTGGAAAAGGATCATGAAGACAAGGCCGACTGCCAGCGTATTGGTTACGTAGGGCAGGAAATAGATGGTCTGGAAGAGGTTCCGCAGCGGCCGGATCGAGCTTAAGCCGACGGAAATCAGCAATGCAAGCCCGGTCGAGACCGGAACAGTGATGATGACGAGCAGGAACGTATTTTTCACTGCCTGGATGAAGTAGGGGTCATGCAGGACATAGGAATAATTATACGTGCCGACACCGAAGTAGGTCTGCGACGCAGAGTTGTAGCCCTCTTCAAAGGAGTAGATAAATACGTCAATGAGCGGGTATACCATAAAAAATCCGAGAAAAAGGATCGCCGGCAAAAGATACAGCCAGCCCTTTCGATTGTTTGTTTCCATATTAAAAGTCCTCCGTTTCAATCACGGCAAATACAGATGTCCATAACGTGATTATGGCAGCGGCAGTCGTACACGCATGTCTGTACATAGCTTCAATGACAGTATGCGCAAGTTGTATTCAGCTGCGGCATGTTCAAGGCTGTATATAGCGTTTGATACAGCTGGCATATCTGCTGGCGGTGTGTCTGTCTGAATTGGTATCTGTTCAGCGCCTTCGCTGGTCAGTGGCTGCTGAGCAGTTACTTAAATTGTTCTTATTCTGCCAGAGTAAAACAACAGATTTTATCGCAGCTGGCATGCAAGCCGTTCTTCTGTATCCTTGCGGAACAAAAAGACCTTGCCCGGCTTCAGCGCGAAGCGGACAGTCGGCTGCGACGTGTCTACGCGGGTGTCAGAGCCGATAATAGAGCGGATCGCGGCAGCCTGACAGGCAGGATGCGTGGAGACGACGCTGATATCGCGTCCCATCACCTCGATGCCGGTCAGCTGGCAGATCAGAGGACCGTCCGGCTGCAGAAGGAACCCCTCTGGGCGGACACCTGCCCAGACCTCCTGATCCGGTATGCCAGGCGCGTCCAGCACACAGTTCGTTCCAAGGTATAGCTTACTGTCGCGGACAGTACCGGCGAATAAATTAATCGGAGGCGTTCCAAGAAAACGTGCCACGAATAGATTGGCCGGATTGTCGTAGACCTCCTGCGGCTTTCCGATCTGCTGGATGACGCCGGCCTTCATCACGACGATCTGGTCGGAAATGCTCATCGCCTCATCCTGGTCGTGCGTCACGAAGATCGTTGTGATCCCGGTCGCTTTCTGAATCTTGCGGATCTCTTCGCGTGTCTGGAGACGAAGGCGCGCGTCAAGATTGGAGAGCGGCTCGTCGAGCAGGAGGACATGCGGCATCTTGAC
>DNJM01000087.1:20162-26091 GCA_003489085.1 Lachnospiraceae bacterium | reverse complement strand
CGGGCAATCGCCACCCTCTGCTGCTGTCCGCCGGAGAGCTCGCCGGGCTTGCGCTCCATCAGCTCTTCGATCTGGACAAGCTTTGCAGCGTCCAGGGCACGCTTCTGCATTTCGGCTTTGGAAGGCCGGTTCTTGCCTTTTAAATTTTGCAGAGGAAACAGGATGTTTTGCAGGACGGTCAGGTGCGGGTAGAGCGCGTAGTTCTGAAAGACCATCCCAACGCCGCGGTGCTCGGGCGGCAGGCTGGTTACATCCTGGCTGCCGAAGAAAATCTGGCCGCTGGAGGGCCTGATCAGGCCGCAGATCAGGTTCAGCGTGGTGCTTTTGCCGCATCCGGAGGGCCCGAGCAGGCCGACAAGCTTGCCGTCCGGTATCTCAAAGGTGAAATCATTTACGGCGACTACTTCCTCTGCCGCTTTTCGTCCGTGGCCGGGGAATTTTTTTGTGAGATTTTGTAGTACGATGTTCATTTGATAGCTCTCCTTTATCTGCTCAGCAGAGCAGGTGGTTTGTATATGAAAATGCATCCCTTATCATACAAGTCTGTGTGGGCTGCCTTTTCATATTTTGTGCATGGCGGAATTCGTGTACTGTCTGAATCATATTCAAACAAACCTCCTTGGCTGATTTCTTATAGGACAGCGTTGACTTTGATTGACGATATCACCGCATCGTCTCACCCGGCCGTCTTGCTAATGAAAAATCATGCTGCGGAATTTAGCCGGATAGGAATGAGACAGCACACAAGTTTTACATAGTATATCTGATTTTGGGTTGGGACTCAAGGGAAAGTTCACTACTCTGCCGGCAAATTGATTGAAGCCTGTATGCCTCAATTTTCCTTCTGCTTATTTCTCACAGCTGTTTTTCCGTACGGTGTTTGAGAAAATCTTCAGGCACCCCCCAAAATATTAAAAAATTAGCACTCACCTCTTGACGCGGCTAACAAATAGTGTTATAGTTCCACTAGCACAAGGAAAAGCTTACACATACCAGGCACCGCAGGATGCCGGGCGTCTTTAAAATATGGGTTGTCCGGTTCCGCAGCAGTGCAGGTCATCAGGGAGGTGTGTTTATGAATATCAGTAAATTTACGCAGAAGTCCATGGAAGCGGTCCAGAATCTGGAGAAGGTCGCTTATCAGTTTGGCAATCAGGAGATCGAGCAGGAGCATCTGCTGTATGCGCTGCTTCATCAGGAGGACAGCCTGATCGCGAAGCTGATCGAAAAGATGGAGATACAGAAGGAATATTTTGAAAACCGCGTGGAGCAGATGCTGAATGGCAGGACAAAGGTGAGCGGAGGCAGTCCGTATATTGGCCAGTATCTGAACAAAGCTCTGGTCAGTGCGGAGGATGTGGCGAAGCAGATGGGGGATGAATATGTATCGGTAGAGCATATTTTCCTTTCTCTGATGCGGCATCCGGGTCCGGAAATCAAGGTGATCTTCCGGGAATTCGGAATCAACAGAGAGACCTTCCTGCAGGCCCTGTCCGGTGTCAGAGGCAATCAAAAAGTGACTAGTGATAATCCGGAGGCAACTTACGAGGCGCTTGCAAAGTATGGTACTGATCTGGTAGAGCGTGCCAGAGAGCAAAAGCTGGATCCGGTGATTGGCCGGGATGCGGAGATTCGGAATGTGATCCGGATTCTGTCCCGGAAGACGAAGAATAACCCGGTTCTGATCGGAGAACCTGGTGTTGGTAAGACGGCAGCCGTAGAAGGATTGGCACAGCGGATCGTCCGGGGAGACGTGCCGGAAGGACTAAAGGACAAGACAATATTTGCACTGGACATGGGCGCGCTGGTGGCAGGAGCCAAATACAGAGGTGAATTTGAAGAGCGTCTGAAAGCAGTTTTGGAAGAAGTAAAAAATAGTGACGGCAGAATTATCCTCTTTATCGATGAGCTGCATACGATCGTCGGAGCCGGTAAAACGGAAGGCTCCATGGATGCAGGAAATATGCTAAAGCCAATGCTGGCCAGAGGGGAACTGCACTGTATCGGTGCAACGACACTGGATGAATACCGCAAATATATTGAAAAGGATGCTGCCTTGGAACGGCGTTTCCAACCGGTATTGGTGGATGAGCCGACAGTTGAAGATGCCATTTCCATTCTGCGTGGTTTAAAGGAGCGCTATGAGGTATTCCATGGTGTGAAGATTACAGACGGAGCACTGGTAGCGGCAGCAACACTTTCCAATCGGTATATTTCGGATCGTTTTTTGCCGGATAAAGCGATTGACCTGGTTGATGAAGCCTGTGCTTTGATTAAAACAGAGCTGGACTCAATGCCTTCAGAAATGGATGAGCTGCAGAGAAAGATTATGCAGATGGAGATTGAAGAGGCCGCTTTGAAGAAAGAAGAAGACCGCCTGAGCAAGGAACGTCTGGAGCATTTGCAGCAGGAGCTGGCGGAGCACAGAGATGAATTCGCAAAGAAGAAGGCTCAGTGGGATAATGAAAAGCAGTCTGTAGAACGGGTACAGAAGATCCGGGAGGAGATCGAGCAGATCAATAATGAGATCCAGAAAGCGCAGAGATCCTATGATCTGGAAAAAGCAGCGGAGCTGCAATATGGGAAATTACCGCAGATGCAGAAACAGCTGGAAATGGAAGAGTCTCATATGAAAGAAAAAGATTTACGATTGGTACATGAAAGTGTAACCGATAATGAGATTGCCAGAATCATTTCCAGATGGACAGGTATCCCGGTTACCAAGCTGAATGAAAGTGAACGGACAAAAACACTGCACCTGGATGATGAATTGCACAGACGTGTCATCGGACAGGATGAGGGTGTGACCAAGGTAACGGAGGCAATCATCCGTTCCAAAGCAGGAATCAAGGATCCGACGAAGCCGATTGGCTCGTTCCTGTTCCTGGGCCCGACCGGTGTCGGTAAGACAGAGCTTGCAAAGGCATTGGCAGAGAGTCTGTTCGATGATGAAAGCAATATGGTGCGGATTGATATGAGTGAATATATGGAGAAATACTCCGTATCCCGTCTGATCGGAGCGCCTCCGGGATATGTCGGCTATGATGAAGGCGGTCAGCTGACGGAAGCAGTCAGAAGAAAACCATATTCTGTGGTTCTGTTTGATGAGGTGGAAAAGGCTCATCCGGATGTGTTTAACGTATTGCTTCAGGTACTTGATGACGGGCGGATCACGGATTCTCAGGGCAGAACCGTGGACTTTAAGAATACGATTCTGATCATGACCTCCAATATCGGCTCTTCCTATCTGCTGGAGGGTATTGAAGAGAATGGAGAAATCCGTGAAGAAAACCAGCAGATGGTAATGCAGGAGCTGCGGGCGCATTTCCGGCCGGAATTCCTGAATCGTCTGGATGAGATCATTATGTTTAAGCCGTTGACAAAGGAAAATATCGGAGCAATCGTAGATCTGATGGTGGCAGATGTCAACAAGCGTCTGCAGGACAAGGAGATTTCCATTGCACTGACTCCGGCAGCAAAAGATTTTATCATCGAAGGCGGATATGATCCCACATACGGTGCGAGACCGTTAAAGCGGTATCTGCAGAAATATGTGGAGACGCTGGCTGCGAAGCTGATTCTGCAGGGAAATGTGGGAAGCGGTGATGTCATTGAGCTGGATGTAGTAAATGGGAAGCTGGAAGCGGGACTTAGAGTCACCGGGTCGATCGTAGAATAATAGAGGCAGAGGGCGCTGCAAAATAGATGTGCAATTATCTGTTTTGCAGCGCTCTGTTTTTATACAAAAAAGAACTGTAATTATTACAGATAATCTTAAAATAATCCTAAAATAAAATGTAGAAATGAAATATCATAATGAAAAGAACAAAAGCAGGAGAGAGTTGCTATGAAAAGAAATATGAAAATGTGGAAGGAAGAGATCCTTGTGCAAAGAAGAAAAAAGGCCATGCCGTTCTTATCATTTCCGGGGGCCAGAATGATCGGAGTGACTGTAGAAGAATTGGTAAAAGATGGGAATTTGCAGGCACAATGTATGGCAAGTATTGCAGAGAAATATGATATGGGGATAGCGGTAAGCCTGATGGATCTGTCAGTGGAAGCGGAAGCTTTTGGCAGTCATGTACATTATAGCCAGGATGAAGTTCCGACTGTCGCTGGTGCAATTGTGCATGATGAAGAGGAAGCAGAGGCATTGAGAGTTCCGGAAGTGGGTGACGGACGTACCGGTGAATGTGTAAAGGGAATCAGAAAAGCATGCGGGATGATTACTGACCGCCCGGTATTTGCAGGAATGATTGGACCGTATTCTTTAGCAGGCCGTCTGCTGGATATGACAGAGATTATGATTTTATGTTATGAAGAGCCTGAAATTGTGGAGACAGTTCTGGAAAAAGCAACAGAGTTTTTGTGCAGGTATGCGAAAGCATTGAAAGAAGCCGGAGCAGAGGGTGTTGTTATAGCTGAACCGGCAGCAGGCCTGCTTTCGCCTGGTCTGTTAGAAGAATTTTCAACACCATATGTAAATCAAATCTGTGAAGCTGTAGAGGATGACAGTTTTGTGGTAATGTATCATAATTGCGGGAATGTGGTCCCTTTGATGGAACAGGTAAAAAATATCGGAGCACAGCTATACAGTTTTGGAAATGCGATTGATATTGAGAAAGCTTTGAAAGTGATTCCTGAAGATCGGATGGTAATCGGTAACATTGATCCGGCAGGCGTATTAAGAAATGGAAGTCCAGCGATGGTTCGGGAAGAAACACTAAAATTGCTGGAAAGATGTGCAAAATATCCTAATTTTGTGATTGCTTCCGGTTGTGATATTCCTCCCATGACGCCTTTCGAAAATCTGGATGCATTCTTTGCAGCAGTGGAAGAGTTTTATACCTTGATTATTGACGGTATTGACGGGGAGTAAGTCCCGTATATTTTTTAAAAACCCGGGAAAAATAGCTTTGATCTTCAAAACCGGTGGCTATGGCAATATCTATAATGCTGTAATCCGTGTTGGCAAGAAGGCGTTTACTATCTTCAATCCGAATCATATTCAGATATTCTTTGAAAGAAGATCCTGTGGACTGCTTAAAAATAGAAGAAAAATAGGTCGGATTCAAATGAACCTGCTCAGCCACTTCTTCCAGTGTCAGATTTCTGGAAAAATTTTTTGAAATATAGGAAATGGCCTTTTTGATCATATCATGGTTCTTTCCAGGAATGTAATCAAACATATTCTCTGTAAATGCCTCCAGAGTTTCCTGTAGTCTGTAGCAGAGTTCATCCAGATCCTGGATGTTCTGCAGGCCTTTCAGAAAGTGATTGTTCATCTTCAAAATAATATCATTGGTGGCACCGCCCTCAATCGCAGCGCGGGACAGTAAAGAACATAGCTCAATCGCGCGCAGCTTTATAATTTCCAGATTATTTCCCTCAGCGAAGAAAACGTATCCGAGGAGATCATTGAGAAGCGCTTTTGCCTGTGCAGCGTTTCCTGTTTTGACTTTGGTAATCAGTTCCTTTTCTTTGTCATAAGGATATTCCATTCTGTAAGAGGTGGAACAGGATTTATAATTCTGAATGGATTCATTGATCCTTGACTGCTGATAAAGCTTTTCCTGATTAAGTATAAATTGCTGGTAGCTGTCAGAGACCAGGCTGGAAAACATATAGTAAAGAAGACGGCTGATCTGGGTAACCTTCGACGGCAATATGACAGGAAGGGAATGGGTTTCATCATAGAGTTCCAGAAGAGAATCCAGAGGAATATGATAATTGTCAGCCAAATCTGAAATTAACAGGGAGTCAGGTTCCTCCATTAAAAACGGGCCTACCAGAATAGAGCCAAACAGCGTATTTTTATTGATGAGAGGAAATACAATATGATTCAGATTAGCATGGCATGAAAAAATATAGCTTTCGCCCAGATCCATAGCGCGTTTTCCGGCTTTAATATGAAGCTGGCTGCATTCTT
>DNJM01000087.1:19486-19897 GCA_003489085.1 Lachnospiraceae bacterium | reverse complement strand
ATATGAAGCTGGCTGCATTCTTCTCCGGGCGGGAGAAAGCGCTTGAACAGACTGCAGAAGGAAGTAATGTCTCCCTGGGACTGCAGAATATGTCCGCTGTCATCGATTACCTGTATCGGTAATCCAACGCAGGTATAAAAAACATTTAACATATCGGCAAGCTGTTCTTTTTTCAGAATGGTATATAAATATGGTTTCATATGAATTGCCTCCTGTAAGTATTGTATCACAGCAGAGAAAATAAAAAAAGTGTCAGCATTCTAAAAAAAATTCTATCATTCAAAAGAAAACACAAAAATTTGTTGAAAAAACCGGATAAAATACATATAAGTGAAAGAGGATATGATGATGTACAAGGATGCACAGGAGGTATGGAACATGGCAATTATTCAGGAAATTTCAGAATTTTTA
>DNJM01000087.1:17199-19183 GCA_003489085.1 Lachnospiraceae bacterium | reverse complement strand
ATTCAGGAAATTTCAGAATTTTTACAAAAAGGAAGAGCGAAGAATGTTAAGATACTGGTACAGCAGGCATTGGATGAGGGAATAGATCCGAAAGTGATTTTAAATGAAGGCCTTTTGGACGGAATGATGATCGTCGGTGGAAAATTTAAGACGAATGAAATATTTGTACCAGAGGTTCTGGTAGCGGCGAGAGCGATGAATGCCGGACTTACCATTTTGAAGCCAAAGCTGATTGAAGTGGGAAATGAACCCATTGGACGTGTGGTAATCGGTACGGTAGAAGGTGATTTGCACGATATTGGTAAAAATCTGGTCGGAATGATGCTGCAGGGTGCAGGATTTGAGGTGATTGATGTGGGAGTAGATGTGAAGCCGGAGGTCTTTATTGAAAAAGCAGAGACAGAAGGAGCGGATGTGATATGCATGTCTGCATTGCTTACCACGACAATGACAAATATGAAAAAGGTTATTGACAAATTAAAAGAGGAAGCTTTGAGAGATAAATATATTGTTATGGTAGGGGGCGCGCCGGTAAATGAGAGCTTCGCACAGGAGATCGGTGCGGATTTCTATACGCCGGATGCAGCAAGCGCAGCTGAGGTGGCAAGAGATGCGGTGTTGAAAAAGACGGCATAGATGTTAAAAAGGCGGCGTTTTCTTTAAGGAGAGAGCGAATAGGATGGACAATATAAAAATATTGAGAAACTTTCATCCTTACATAGATAGAGAAAAGGTGCTTCAGCAAATGCATTGTTATCCGGATTCCCCGGTATATGAGGAGATGACGGAGTCTTTTAACGAGATAAAGGATGAAATGATGAAGCTATGCACCCCCGCGGGGGTCATGGCGCTGGGGAAAATTCCGGGCAATTATCTTCAACAGGAAAGAGAAGCTGTCTACGTGCTGGTTACCATTGGACAGGGAGTCAGTGATTACAGTACAGAAAAATTTGCAGAGGGTGACTATGTACAGGGACTGTTGATTGATGCCATAGCGGATCAGATATTATTTTCCCTGGAGGATGATATTCAGAGAGAGCTTCGGAAGGCATGTATTGGTTGGAAAAGAGGCGTGATCAGAAGAATAGAAACACCCCAGGACATTTCCATGGAAATTCAAAAGGAGGTATTGCGGCAGACAAAAGCAGGTGAGCTTTTGGGACTGAAGCTTTCAGGAGGATATATGTTCAGACCGCTTAAAACCAGCAGCCAGATTTATTTGACGACAGAGGATGTGCGGGTGTTTCAGGCGCAGCATAATTGTCGGACCTGTCCGAATCTTCATTGTAATTTCCGCCATGTAGAGCCATTGAAGATTAAGGTGATCAATGAAGGGGACGAAGAAATAATGATTCCGTTTATGGACGGAACACTTCTGGAGGCAATTCAAAATCAAATCGAGGGAATCCAGTCTCCCTGTGGAGGCCGTGGCTATTGTGGCAAATGTCGAATTCTGGTCACAGAAGGACAGCTTCCGATCACAACAGAGGATAAAAAAGTATTGACGGCGAAAGAATTGTCAGAGGGGTGGCGTCTGTCCTGTAAGGCGGTTCCCCAGGAGGATATGACTGTTCGGCTGAAATGGGGAAGCGAAAGAGAGATTGAGGTTCAGGTTGGATTTGAAGAGGAAAATGCAATAGTATCGGACAGAGCACATGATTTTCAGGAAAAAGTGAACAGAACATATGGATATGCAATAGATATTGGCACCACGACACTGGCAGTACAGCTGATTTCTTTGACAACGGGAGAATGCATGGGTACCAGTACCGGATTAAATAGCCAAAGAACATATGGAGCAGATGTAATAGCCCGGATTCAGGCAGCTATGGATGGTAAAGGCGTAGAGCTTATGAAAACAATTCGTGAAGATTTGTGGAAGAGCATTGAAAAAATGCGTACGGATTTCGGAATTTCCATGGAAGCCATAGAACGGATTGTGATTACGGGAAATACAACGATGATTCATTTGCTGATGGGATAT
>DNJM01000087.1:16700-16894 GCA_003489085.1 Lachnospiraceae bacterium | reverse complement strand
GATTCATTTGCTGATGGGATATCCTTGCGAAGGTTTGGGGAAAGTTCCGTTTATTCCATATAAGAAGGGTGAGATTTATATACCGGGAAGAGAAATTTTCCCTGCATTGGACAACCGGACGATGCTTTATATTTATCCGGGAATATCTGCTTTTGTAGGTGCAGACATTGTTGCAGGTATCTGTGCACTTCATA
>DNJM01000087.1:0-16407 GCA_003489085.1 Lachnospiraceae bacterium | reverse complement strand
GTATCTGTGCACTTCATATGGAGAAAAAAGAGCAGATTCAGCTTCTTGTAGATTTAGGAACGAATGGAGAAATGGTTCTTGGCAATAAGGAAAAGCTTATGGTAACGTCGACAGCAGCGGGACCAGCGTTCGAAGGCGGTAATATTGCCTGGGGGACGGGAAGTATTCCCGGAGCAATATGCGGCGCACATCTGGAACATGGAACACTTGCGATTCAGACGATACAGAATCATCCCCCCGTAGGCATCTGTGGAACCGGGGTAGTAGAATTAACGGCTGAGCTTTTAGAAAATGGAGAGATAGATGAAACCGGACATCTGGAAGATCAGTGGTCTGAAACCGGGTTTCCGGTTGCAAAAAATCCGCATGGAGAACAGATTTGTCTGCTGGATAAATATGGTATCACTGCCGGGCAGGTACAACAGGTATATGTGGCAGGGGGATTTGGATATCAGCTGGATTATAAAAAGGCTATGGAAATTGGAATGTTTCCGAAAGAGTTTACAGGAAAAATTCAGGCGGTAGGAAATAGTTCCCTTCGTGGTGCCGTCAGATTACTCTGTGTTCCTGAAAGGATGCAGGAGGCTGCAGAAGCAGCAGCCCTGGCAGAGGATGTCAATCTTGCTTCTGAACCTGTATTTCAGGAAGCGTATATGGATGCAATATATTTTGAGAGACTATGAAGAAAAGGCGAAAGGCTTGAGGAAAATCAGCTTTTCGCCTTTAAGAGATGATACAGCATGCGGAATGAAATGCTTACCGGATAAAATTCGTTGCTACCTTCGGCTCATGAACCGGGAAATCGATGCCGGCTGCTTTACCTGCCTCAATGCATTTTAAAAGCCATGCCATATTCTTTCCCAGTGTACGCATGGTCTGCATACCTTCCAGATCCTGCTTTACCTGCTCTGGTGTATTTCCATGTACCATATTCCAGTACTGAGAGGAAACGATTGGCATACTGCTGATCGTAAAATACTTATTCAGCTGATCAAAGGTGGCAGAAGCGCCGCCTCTTCGGCAGCTTGCGATTGCAGCGCCCGGTTTGCCCTTAAAGATGGCGCCCTTCCCGTAGAATGCACGATCCAGGAAAGAGGTGATCATGCCGCTGGCAGCTGCATAGTGTACCGGAGAACCAAAAATAAATCCATCGGCATTTTTGGCTTTCTCGACAAATTCATTGACACAGTCATCTATAAAGCATTTACCGGTCTTTGCACAGGCACCGCAGCCCAGACATCCGGACAATGGCTTATTGCCGACCCAGAAGATTTCCGTTTCGATGCCTTCCTTCTGAAGCGTACCTGCGATCTCTTCAAGCGCCGTATAGGTACAGCCGTTCTTGTGTGGACTTCCATTTACTAAAATGACTTTCATGTAAACCCTTCCTTCTTAAATATAAAATAAAATTTCTGCTACTCATTATAGCAGGAAACGAAAAAAAATACTATAATATTGTTACAGAGAGAAAGCGGGAATCCTGCAGCAGAAGGGGGAGGGGCGATGAAGCAGATCATTTTTCATATTGATGTGAATTCTGCCTATTTAAGCTGGACAGCAGTGGAGCAATTGAAAAACGGGGCAGACAGAGATATTCGTGAGATCCCGGCTATCATAGGCGGTGACAGACAGTCCAGACATGGTGTAGTTCTGGCAAAGTCGATCCCGGCGAAGCGTTTCGGTATCCGTACCGGTGAACCTGTGGTGAATGCACTGCGGAAATGTCCGGAGATTGAGATGTTCTCCCCGGATCACGGGATGTATTCCAGGTACAGCCATCAGCTGATGGAATTCCTGGCAGGATATACGCCGGATCTGGAGCAGGTCAGTGTAGATGAGTGCTATATGGATTTTACGGGAATAGCGTATCGATATCCTTCTCCGGTGGAGGCGGCGTTGGAGATGAAGGATGCGATTTATAAGAAATTCGGTTTTACGGTGAATATTGGAATCTCCTCTGTGAAGCTGCTGGCGAAAATGGCATCGGATTTCGAAAAGCCGAACCGGGTGCATACTTTGTTCCCGGAAGAGATCCCGGTAAAGATGTGGCCGCTTCCGGTTTCCGAGCTTTTTATGGCAGGGCGCTCCAGCGTGGAGACGCTGAAGAAGCTGGAGATTTATACGATCGGAGATCTGGCAAAGAGTGATCCGGCGCTGTTGGAGATTCATTTGAAGAGCCATGGAAAGATGCTTTGGAAATTTGCAAATGGAATGGATTCTTCTACAGTACATTCGCAGAAGGAAGAGGCGAAAGGAATCGGGAATTCTACGACACTGGCGCAGGATGTGACAACTCTGGAGGAAGCCAGAAAGATTCTTCTTGCACTCGCAGAAAGTGTCGGTGGAAGGCTCCGGAAAGCCGGACAAAAGGCCGGTATGGTCAGTACAGAAATCAAGTATGCGGATTTCCGTTCAGTATCCCATCAGCGGCAGCTGAAAAAAGCGTCCAATGCGGATTCAGTGATCTATCAGACAGCATGTGAGCTATTCGAAGAGCTGTGGTCAAAGGAGCCGATACGGCTTCTGGGTATTCGTACATCCAGGCTTAGCGATGAAACAGAGCCGGAGCAGCTGAGTATTTTTGACTTCCAGTATGCAAAACCAAAGGATGAAAAGCACAGAAAGCTGGATCAGGCTCTGGATCAGATTCGGAAACGATATGGAGAGGATGCGGTCGTACGGGGAACATTTTTAAAATGAATATTGTCTAATGTTTAACTATAACACAAAATGACGAAAAAAACAAATTTTTGGAGACATTTTTTGATAAATGTGTTATAATTCCTTTGCATATTATGAAAAGGTTAATGTTTAGTAGAAATGGAGGGATTAAAACATGGATAATATGCTTGCGTTTTTAACGCTTTGCGGTTCTGTAATTGCACTTTTGTTTGCAGTCTCCAGAGCTAATATGGTGCTGAAATTTCCGGAGGGAACATCGACTATGAAGAAGATTTCTGCATCCATCCGTGCGGGTGCGATGGCTTATCTGAAACGTCAGTATCGGATTCTTCTGGTATTTTTCGGCGGTATGTTTGTTGTTCTTGTGATTATGGCGGCAGCAGGATATCTGACCTGGTTTGTACCATTTGCTTTTATCACAGGAGGTTTCTTTTCCGGTCTGTCCGGATTCGTTGGCATGAACATTGCAACACGTGCCAATGCACGTACGGCTTCCGCTTGTCAGGAAGGTCTGAACAAGGGACTGAAGGTGGCATTTTCCGCCGGCTCTGTAATGGGATTCACGGTAGTTGGTCTGGGACTTCTGGATATTTCTATCTGGTATCTGCTTTTGAAACTGGTATTTGGTCTTCCGATTGAGGAGATTACCAGTGCGATGCTGACCTTTGGTATGGGAGCTTCTTCCATGGCGCTGTTTGCCCGTGTCGGCGGTGGCATCTATACCAAGGCTGCTGATGTCGGAGCCGATCTGGTAGGAAAGGTAGAGGCAGGTATTCCGGAGGATGATCCGCGTAACCCGGCGGTTATCGCAGATAACGTAGGGGATAACGTAGGTGACGTAGCCGGTATGGGAGCAGACTTATATGAGTCTTATGTTGGCTCCATTCTGTCTGCATGTGCGCTTGGTGTTATTGCATTCAACAAGATTGCAGATGTAGACCGCGTCAGTGCGGTTGCAGTGCCGATGGCGCTGGCAGCACTTGGTGTACTGGCATCTATTATCGGTTCTCTTCTGGTAAAGACAGGAGAGAGCACAGATCAGATGACACTGTTAAAAGCGCTTCGCCGCGGTACGAATACCAGTGCGGTTCTGATTGCTGTTGCAGCATTCCCGTTGGTATGGTTTATTTTTGGCAAGAATTATATTGGATTTTATTTTGCAATTCTGGCAGGACTTCTGGCAGGTGTGCTGATTGGTTTCTTTACAGAATACTTTACATCTGATACGTATCGTCCGACGCAGAATCTGGCAGAAAAGTCACAGACCGGTTCCGCTACGATCATCATTGGCGGTATCAGCCTGGGTATGCTGTCTACGGCACTTCCGATTCTGATTATTGCAGTTTGCGTTATGGTAGCATATACCTTCTCAGGCGGATTTGTAGAGACGACAAGAGGTCTGTACGGAATTGCACTGGCAGCAGTCGGTATGCTGTCCACATTGGGAATCACACTGGCAACGGATGCCTATGGCCCGATCGCAGATAATGCAGGCGGTATTGCAGAGATGGCAGGTATGGATCCACAGGTACGTAAGCGTACGGATGCTCTGGACTCCCTTGGAAATACGACTGCAGCAACCGGAAAGGGATTTGCAATCGGTTCTGCAGCTTTAACAGCCCTGGCGCTGATCGCTTCTTATGTGGAGAAGATTCAGCAGGTAGGCGGCAGCAGCGTACAGCTGGATATGAGCGTCATGAATCCGACCGTTCTGGTTGGTATCTTCATCGGAGCTTGTCTGCCGTTCGTGTTTGCAGCTCTGACAATGGACTCCGTAGGCCGTGCAGCACAGAGTATCGTAGTAGAGGTACGCCGTCAGTTTAAGCAGATCAAGGGACTGATGGAAGGGAAGGCTGAAGCAGACTATGAGTCCTGTGTTGATATCTGTACCAAGGCAAGTCTGCATGAGATGATTATGCCGACTATTCTGGCAATCGTAACACCGATTGTAGTTGGACTTTTGTTGGGATACAATGGCGTAATCGGTATGCTGGCAGGTTCTACCTCCACAGGTTTCCTGATGGCAGTATTTATGTCCAATGCCGGCGGTGCATGGGACAATGCCAAGAAATACATCGAGGGCGGTAAGTTCGGCGGAAAGGGAAGCGATTCTCATAAAGCAGCAGTTGTAGGCGATACGGTTGGTGATCCGTTTAAAGATACATCAGGACCGTCTATCAACATCCTGATCAAGCTGCTGTCCATGGTATCCATTGTATTTGCAGCATTGGTAGTAAATTTCCATCTGTTCTAATTACAGAGGATCGATGAAATAGAATGTCTATCATAAGAGCATGGGAGAGAATCCTGTGCTCTTCTTTTATTTCTTCTCGTTGACGCAAATACCTGTTCGGTGGTATCTTATTAGTGTAGCGCCGATAAGGTCGGTGCTATGCGAAAAGCGGTAATTTCATTCCTATAGACAGGAGGAAGAACGGATTATGAGATTAGAAAAGTTATTGGAGCGTTTAGAATATTCATTGGTACAGGGGAGTACACAGATTGACATAACAGAATTGACGAATGATTCCCGCAAGGTGACGGTGGGAAGTGTGTTTATCTGCATCAGCGGTGCAGTATCCGATGGGCATCAGTATATTCCGGATGTAGTGGAAAAGGGTGCGGCTGCCGTTATCGTGGAGAGAGCCGTGGAGGTGCCTGCCGGAGTGACTGTCATTATGGTGGATGATACCCGATATGCGTTGGCACTGACTTCAGCAGCGTATTACGGCTATCCGGCAGAACAGCTCCGGGTGATCGGTATCACCGGAACCAAGGGAAAGACGACGACAGCCTATATGGTGAAGTCGATTCTTGAGCAGGTGGGCCATAAGGTAGGACTGATCGGAACGATCGAAGCCATCATCGGAGAACGGACGATTCCTGCCAATAATACGACACCGGAGTCCATCACGATTCACAGGTACTTCCGGGAAATGGTGGAAGCCGGCTGTGACAGTGTGGTTATGGAAGTGTCCTCACAGGGACTGATGCTGCACAGAACCGCAGGAATTCCGTTCGAGATTGGTATTTTTACAAACCTGGGTGAAGATCACATCGGTCCGAATGAGCATAAGGATTTTGAAGACTATAAGAGGTGCAAAGGGCTTCTCTTTAAACAGTGCAAGATCGGAATTGCCAATGTGGATGATGAATATTTTGAGGATGTATTTCGCGGTGCGACCTGTCTGACGGAGACATTTGGATTCTCCGAAAAGGCAGATCTCAGAGCAGAGAACAGCTGCCTGGTCAGCCGCCCGGGCTATCTGGGGATTGCCTATCATGTGGCCGGACTGATGGATTTTGATGTGGAGATTGACATCCCGGGAAAATTCAGTGTATACAATTCCCTGACGGCGATCGCCGTATGCCGGCATTTTAATGTACCGGCACCGGTGATTCAGAAGGCACTGAAAAAAGCAAGGGTGAAGGGGCGGATTGAGATGATCAAGGTGTCCGATGCATTCACTCTGATGATTGATTATGCACACAATGCAATGAGTCTGGAGAGCCTTCTGACGACTTTGCGGGAGTACCATCCATCCAGGCTGGTTTGTGTATTTGGCTGCGGCGGCAACCGGTCGAAGACCAGAAGATATGAGATGGGAGAGGTATCCGGGCGACTGGCGGATCTGACGGTCATCACTTCGGATAATCCCCGGTTTGAGGAACCTCAGGCAATTATAGATGATATTAAAATCGGAATGGAGAAGACGGACGGTGCATATGTTGAAATCTGTGACCGGAAGGAAGCGATCCGGTATGTGATTCGAAACGGGCAGCCGGGAGATGTGATTGTGCTGGCCGGAAAAGGACATGAGACCTATCAGGAGATCAAAGGGGTCAAGTATCCGATGGATGAGAGGGATCTGATTGCAGATATCCTGAAAGAAGAGGCGGAAAACGCTCGTTAAAGAAAGAAGAGAACAGAACAGGGAGAGGAGGGAATCTATGTACGCACGTATTATTGTAGATATTACACACGAGAAGCTGGATCGGACATTTGAATACAGAGTGCCGGAAGAGCTTGCGGATCAGCTGTCTGTGGGAACAGAAGTATGGATTCCCTTTGGCTCTGCGAATAAGGAAAGAAAGGGATATATTGTAGGCTTTTCCGGGAGCTGTGAATATGATCCCGGAAAGGTGAAAGATATTCTGCGTATCTCGGAGGAGGGGACCGGACTGGAGGCCCGGCTGGTTGCGCTTGCTGCCTGGATGAAGGAGCATTACGGCGGTACCATGATTCAGGCATTGAAAACGGTTCTTCCTGTGAAGAAGCGAACCGGGATCCGCAGGAAACGCTACATCAGAAGGCTGGTTTCTGCTTCAGAAGGGGAGCAGCTGCTGGAGGAATTTCTGCATAAGAATCAGAAAGCCAGGGCCCGGCTGATGGCAGCACTGCTGGATGATGAGGTCATTGACTGGGAGCTCCTGACCAGAAAACTGAATATCACGGCTTCTGTCATACAGGCGCTGGAAAAGAGGGAAATTCTTAAGATACAGACAGAGCAGGTCTACCGCAATCCGCTGGAAGGAAAGAAGGTCTGTCAGGAGGAAAAGCAGGTTTCTTATACGCCGGAGCAGGAGGAAGCCATTCGGATCTTCCGGCAGGAGTATGAACATGGGATCCGAAAGACCTATCTGATTTATGGAATTACCGGAAGCGGTAAGACAGAAGTCTATATGGAAATGATCCGGCAGGTGGTAAGGAGCGGCAGGCAGGCAATTGTACTGATTCCGGAGATTGCCCTGACCTATCAGACAGTGATGCGGTTTTATCAGAAATTCGGTGACCGGGTATCCATTATGAATTCCAGACTGTCGGATGGGGAACGCTATGACCAGATGGAACGTGCCAGGAAGGGTGAGCTGGATGTTATGATCGGTCCCCGTTCGGCGCTTTTTACACCTTTTCCGAATCTGGGATTGATTGTCATTGATGAGGAGCATGAAAGCTCTTATAAAAGTGAACAGATACCGCGGTTTCATGCCAGAGAGACAGCCGGGAAACGGGCAGAACTGGAAGGGGCCAGTGTCGTTCTGGGTTCCGCAACGCCTTCTCTGGAAGCCAGGTACCGTGCGGAACTGGGAGAGTATACCATGTTTACGCTGAAGAACCGTGCCGGAGCAGGGAATCTGCCAAGGGTATATGTTGCAGATCTCAGGGAAGAGCTGAAAAATGGGAATCGATCCATCTTAAGCGACCGGCTGCGGCAGCTGATAGAGGACCGGCTGAAAAAGCACGAACAGATCATGCTGTTTTTGAATCGCCGGGGCTATTCAGGATTTCTGGCTTGCAGGTCCTGCGGATATGTAGTAAAATGTCCACACTGCGATGTATCACTGGCGGCGCATCGAAATGGCATTCTGAAGTGTCATTACTGCGGATATGAGCAGAGAGAGATAAAGGTATGTCCGGAATGCGGTTCTTCACATATTACAGGCTTTCGCGCAGGAACACAGCAGATCGAAGATATAGTAGCAAAAGAGTTTCCGGAGGCAAGGGTGCTTCGGATGGATCTGGATACGACCCGGGAAAAGGACGGACATGAGAAGATTCTGGCTGCATTTGCGAATGAAGAAGCGGATATTCTGATTGGTACCCAGATGATCGTAAAGGGACATGATTTCCCGAATGTGACGCTGGTCGGCGTATTGGCTGCGGATCTGTCATTGTATGCCGGTGATTTCCGATCCGGTGAGAGAACCTTTCAGCTGCTGGTACAGGCAGCCGGACGCGCAGGAAGGGGACAGAAGCCTGGTGAAGTAGTGATTCAGACCTATAGTCCGGAGCATTACTGTATTGTAACGGCGGCAAAGCAGGACTATGACAGCTTCTATGAAGAAGAGATGCGTTATCGTTCTCTTATGGGGTATCCTCCGGCAGAACATCTTCTGGCTGTGCTTCTGACCGGTGAGGATGATGAGCTTGTTGGAAAGGGCAGTCATTATCTGGCTGAATATGCGATTCTGATGGAACGCAGGAGAGAAGAAGCGGCAGGGGAAGAGCAGGAGTGCCGTAGTATAGAGATCATCGGCCCGGCAAGCCCTTATGTCGGTAAAGTAGGGGATATATACCGCCGGGTGATCTATATGAAAAGTGAGCAGGAAGCCGCTCTGATCTGGCTGAAGGATCGGATGGAGCAGTATATAGAAATTAATTCCGGGTATCAGAAAATCCGGGTACAGTTTGATTTTAATCCGATGAATGGATTCTAAAGAATAAAGCAGGAGGATGAAGCATTATGGCAATTCGAAAAATTCGTGAAATGGGCGATGAAGTATTAACAAAGGTGTGTAAACCGGTGGATAAGCTGACGCTGCGTACCCGGATTCTGATCGGGGATATGCTGGATACCATGTATGAGGCCGGCGGCGTTGGTCTGGCGGCTCCGCAGGTGGGAATTCTGAAAAGGATCGTAGTCATCGATGTAGGAGAAGGACCCATTGTCCTGATCAATCCGGAGATTGTGGAGACGGCAGGAGAGCAGACCGGGGACGAGGGCTGCTTAAGCCTTCCGGGTAAATCCGGTGTGGTAACCCGTCCGAATTATGTCAAGGTAAAAGCGCTGGACGAAGATATGAATGAAATCGAACTGGAAGGAGAAGAATTACTGGCAAGAGCATTCTGCCATGAAATCGACCATCTGGACGGACATATGTATGTAGAAAAGGTAGAAGGCGGACTGCATGATACGATAATGGAGGAAGAGTAATGAGAATTATCTTTATGGGAACGCCGGATTTTTCTGTGGGAACTCTGGAAGCACTGGTGGAAGCCGGACACGAGGTAGTGCTTGCAGTGACACAGCCGGATAAGCCGAAGGGACGCGGAAAAGAGATGCAGTTTACTCCGGTGAAGGAGGCAGCCCTGCGGCATGGAATTCCGGTATTCCAGCCGAAAAGGATCAGAGAGCCGGAGTGTGTTGAAAAGCTGCGGGAATACCATGCGGATATTATGGTAGTGATTGCTTTTGGGCAGATTCTGCCGAAAGAGATCCTGACGATGACACCATATGGCTGTGTGAATGTACATGCCTCTCTGCTTCCGAAGTATCGGGGTGCGGCTCCGATCCAGTGGGCTGTCATCAATGGGGAGGCGATAAGCGGTGTAACAACCATGCAGATGGACGAGGGGCTGGACACCGGAGATATGCTTTTCAAGACAGAGGTTGTGCTGGATCCGAAGGAGACCGGAGGCAGTCTGCATGATAAGCTGGCAGAAGCCGGGGCCGTCCTGTGTGTAAAGACGCTGAAAGCCCTGGAGGCCGGTACAGTAACACCTGAAAAGCAGGGGGAGAGTCCGACAGCCTATGCCAGAATGCTGGATAAGAAGCTGGGAGAGATTGACTGGAGTCAGGATGCAGCCTCGATTGAGCGGCTGATCCGTGGTTTGACACCGTGGCCAAGTGCGTATACGGACTGGAATGGGAAGACGATGAAGATCTGGGAAGCACAGGCAGACACAGAAGAGATGCAGGATGTCTGCGGAGACAGACCTGGAACGATTACAGCGGTCGGCAAAGACAGCTTTACCGTATGTACCGGTAAAGGAAGCCTGACAGTAAAAGCGCTTCAGATTCCGGGTAAGAAACGAATGGATGCAGGAGCATTCTTAAGAGGATATCAGGTATGTGCGGGCGATAAGCTCGGGAAGGAGAAGAGATAATGTATTATCCTATGTTTTGGGATCCAACCTATATATTGGTACTGATTGGTGTTGTCATCTGTATGGCCGCATCTGCAAAGGTGAAATCGACCTTTCATCGGTATTCCTATGTAAAAAATCATATGGGTATGACCGGACGGGAGGCCGCGGAACGGGTACTCAGGCAGGCGGGGATTACGGATGTGCGTATTGAACGGGTCTCCGGGAATCTGACAGATCACTATGATCCGCGCAGCAAGGTGCTGCGTCTTTCCGATTCCACCTACAATTCCACTTCGGTATCTGCAGTTGGTGTCGCTGCGCATGAATGCGGTCATGCGATCCAGCATGCAGCACATTATGCCCCACTTTCTATCCGGGGAGCGATCGTACCGATTGCAAATTTCGGCTCTACAATTGCGTGGCCTCTGATTATCATGGGACTGTTTATCGGGGGAAATTCCTCTGCACTTTTGATCAATCTGGGTATTCTGGCATTCTCTGCTTCTGTATTGTTCCAGCTGGTTACACTCCCTGTGGAATTTAATGCCTCCGGGCGGGCTATCCGGGTTCTCGGAACAACCGGTATGCTGAATGAAGATGAGCTCCATGCAGCGAAGAAGGTGCTGGGCGCGGCAGCTTTTACGTATGTGGCAGGAGCCGCCAGTGCGATCCTGCAGCTGCTCAGAATCCTGATCCTGACGGGAGGAAGACGCCGCGATGACTAACAAGCAGACAAATGAACGGGAGCTGGTGCTGGATATCCTGCTGGAAGTCACCAGAAACCAGGTGAAAAGCCATATCGCACTGCAGAATGTTCTGACAAAGTATCAGTATCTGGAGAAACGGGAACGGGCTTTCATTACCCGTGTGACAGAGGGAACTCTGGAGCATATGCTGGAGCTGGATTATGTGATCAATCAGTTTTCCAGTATCAAAATAAATAAAATGAAACCGGTAATCCGGAACATCTTAAGGAGCGCAGTCTATCAGCTACGGTATATGGACAGCGTTCCTGCTTCTGCTGTCTGCAATGAAGCGGTAAAGCTGGCACAGAAGAGAGGATTTGCTACACTGAAGGGTTTCGTAAATGGTGTACTGCGTAATATCAGCCGGCATCCGGAGGCGATCGTCTGGCCGGAGGAGTCTGATGAGACCGCATATCTGTCTGTCCGCTATTCGATGCCGGAATGGATTCTGGCACAGTGGCTTCCGCGGTATGGAAGGCAGATAACGGAAAGAATGCTGGCAGAATTCCAAAAGGATAAGCCGCTTATTATCCGCTGCAATCTGGAGCATCAGGCACCGGAAGAATTGATCCGAAAGCTCGCAGATGAAGGAGTGGAAGCATCGGTGCATCCCTATCTCCCTTATGCACTTACGATTCGGGGGCTGGATTATCTGGGAGCGCTGGAATGCTTTCGGGAGGGAGATTTCCAGGTGCAGGATCTAAGCTCTATGCTGGTAGCGGAGGTTGCCGGTGTAAGCAAGGGAGACCGGGTGATCGATGTCTGTGCCGCACCGGGAGGAAAGGCTGTCCATCTGGCGGAGAAGCTGCAGGGTACGGGAATGGTGGAAGCCAGAGACCTGACAGCATACAAGGTCAGCCTGATGGAAGAGAATATCAGGCGTCTGCAGCTTAAGAACATTCGGGCCGTCTGCCAGGATGCCACAGTATTGGATCCGGCATCGGAGGAAAAGGCAGACGTAGTGATAGCGGATCTTCCCTGTTCGGGTCTTGGCGTGGTCGGGAAAAAGACGGATCTGAAGTATCGGATGACATCGGAGATACAGCAGGAGCTGGTAAAGCTTCAGCAGGAGATTCTACATACGGTCTGCCGCTATGTAAAGCCGGGCGGTACGCTTGTCTACAGCACCTGTACCATACATGAAGCAGAAAATCAGGGAAATGTAAGCTGGTTTTTGAAGACGCATCCGGAATTTGAAGCCGTGTCCTTTGCGGACAGCCTGTGTCCTGTGCTGCGGGAAGCCATTCAGGAGAATACCCTGCAGCTGCTTCCTGGTGTGCATAACAGTGATGGGTTCTTTATAGCAAAGTTCCGGAAAGGCGGGAAAAACTGATGAAGAAGGATATCCGTTCATTTACTATACAGCAGCTGCAGGAGGAAATGCAGCGGATAGGTGAAAAGCCGTTCCGCAGCAGACAGATATATGAATGGCTGCATGTGAAACTGGCTGATGCATTCGATGAGATGACAAACCTTTCCAAAAGTCTGCGGGAAAAGCTGGAAGCAGAATACGAGATCTGCCCGGCGAAGCTGGTGGAACGTCAGATCTCAAAGCTGGATGGGACGAATAAGTTTTTATTTGAACTGCAGGATGGAAATATGGTGGAAAGCGTGCTGATGAAATATAAGCACGGCAATTCTGTCTGTATTTCTTCTCAGGCGGGCTGCCGGATGGGCTGCCGGTTCTGTGCCTCTACTCTGGGCGGACTGATCAGGAACCTGACACCGGGAGAAATGTTAGGGCAGATTTACCAGGTACAGAAGATTTCCGGAGAGCGGGTTTCCAATGTGGTAGTGATGGGAACCGGTGAGCCTTTGGATAACTATGATAATATGGTGCAGTTTATTCATATGCTGAGCGATGAGAATGGTCTTCATATCAGCCAGCGAAATATTACACTGTCAACCTGCGGAATTGTGCCGAATATGAAACGGCTGGCAAAGGAGCATTTTCAGATTACACTTGCTCTGTCCCTGCACGGAGCGACGCAGGAGAAGCGGAGTGCCCTGATGCCGATTGCAAATAAATACGGGCTGGATGAAGTGATGGAAGCCTGTGAGGAATATTTTCGGGAAACAGGCCGCAGAATGTCCTTTGAATACAGTCTGGTTCATGGAGTCAATGATATGCCGGAGGATGAAAGGGAACTGATCCAGCTTTTGAAAGGAAAGAACTGCCATTTAAACCTGATTCCGGTGAATCCGATCAAAGAAAGGGATTTTGTACGTCCCAGCCGTGAAAGTGCCGTAAATTTCAAAAATAAACTTGAAAAAAGCGGAATTAATGTTACTATTAGAAGAGAAATGGGTTCTGATATTGACGGAGCCTGTGGACAGTTAAGAAGACGTTATGCGAAGGATAAGGTTTAGGGTCAGGAGGATTTTATGAAAGCATTTTCAATGACGGATGTCGGAAGAAAGCGGGAAATCAATCAGGACTACGTATACATTTCAACCGGACCGATCGGCAATATTCCGAATCTTCTGGTGGTAGCGGATGGGATGGGCGGACATAAGGCAGGCGACTTTGCTTCTAAATACACAGTAGAGGTGCTTTGCGAGGAGTTAAAGAACAGTCTGGAGGACGGACCGGAGGCGCTGATCCGGAAAGCTGTTCAGACAGCGAACCATAAGCTGATAGAAGCAGCTTCCAGAGATATTAAACTGGAAGGAATGGGCACGACGCTGGTTGTTGCAACTATTATAGAGCATACTCTGTATTTTGCCAATGTCGGAGACAGCCGTCTCTATGTAATTGGAAAAGAGATCCGGCAGCTTTCCAGAGACCATTCGCTGGTTGAGGAAATGGTACGTCTGGGCGGAATCAAGGCAGAGGAGGCGCGAAACCATCCGGACAAGAATATCATTACCAGAGCAATCGGAGGCAAGGAAGACGTAGAGATTGATTTCTTTGAGTATCGTCTGCATAAAGGAGACGTTATACTGATGTGTACGGACGGACTCAGCAATATGGTGGAGGATGCGGAGCTCTTCCGGATTGTAAAAAGCCGCCGGGACGTAGTCGATGGTGTAGAGCAGTTAATCAACCGTGCAAATGAAAATGGCGGCCGGGATAATATAGGGGTGGTTCTGGCAGAACCATTTGCAGGTGAAGTAGAGGTGAGTGTATGATAAAAGAAGGCGTAGTACTGGGAAAGCGGTATGTGATCGGGGAGAGGATCGGAGCCGGCGGAATGGCGGACGTATATCGCGCTATGGATCAGAAATTGAACCGTTATGTAGCTGTAAAGGTTCTGAAACGGGAATTCCGCGAGGATGAAACATTTGTCAGAAAGTTCCAGTCAGAAGCACAGTCGGCGGCAGGTCTGATGCATCCGAATGTGGTGAATGTTTATGACGTAGGCGTGGACAGAGGACTTTATTATATTGTAATGGAGTTGGTAGAAGGCATCACGCTGAAGGAATATATAGAGAAAAAGGGAAGGCTTTCCGCTAAGGAGGTCATCAGCATTGCCATTCAGATCTGTGCAGGAATCGATGCAGCCCATCAGAAACAGATTATTCACAGGGATATTAAACCGCAGAATGTCATTATTTCCAAAGAAGGAAAGGTGAAGGTGACTGACTTCGGAATCGCCAAGGCAGCGACCTCTCATACGGTTACGACCAATGTGCTGGGATCTGTACATTATACCTCTCCGGAGCAGGCCAGAGGCGGATTCAGTGATGTAAAGAGCGACATCTATTCCACCGGCATTACTTTGTATGAGATGGTGACCGGTCAGGTACCGTTCGATGGTGATTCTGCAGTAGCAGTAGCAGTGAAACATCTGAATGAGCAGATCGTACCGCCGTCCGCACTGGTTCCGGGCATGCCGTATAGTCTGGAGCAGATTATTTTAAAATGTACACAGAAGAATCCGGATCTGCGCTATCCGAATATGACTGCATTGATTGCAGATTTGAAACGGTCACTGGTGGATCCGAATGGGCGGTTTGTCTCTATCAGCTCTGCGGACGGTATGGGGAGCACGACGATGGCATCCCAGGAGGAGCTCGACCGGATTCGCAGAAGAGCAGGATACGATACATCTTATGCAGAAGAATACGATGATGCAGAAGAATATGATGATGAGTATGACGGTGAGGAAGAAGATTACGATGCCGGAGCATATGAAACAGATTCCTATGAGGATGACGAGGATGAAGAAGATGATGAGGTAAGACCGGCACGTTCCGGCCGCAGCAGAGGGAAGTCCGATGAAATGAATCCGGGCATGAATAAGATCATGAAGATTCTGACGGCTGTTGTAGCGGTTCTGATCATATTTGTTGTATTATTTATGGTTGGAAAGGCAACCGGCCTGCTGAAGTTCGGCGGAAGCGGCATCGGAATAGACAAGACGGAAGAGGATACCGTGAAGATGCCGAATGTCTGCGGGAAGACGAAGGAAGAAGCCATCAAATTGCTGAATGAAAAAGGACTTGGCTATAAGACACCGATTAAGGAAGCAGAATCCAAGGAGTATAAGGAAGGCCTGATCTGTGAGCAGGATGTGGCGCCTGGTGAGAAGGTGAAGAAGAATACCCGGATTCAGCTGACTATCAGCACCGGTTTGATCGGGGAGAAGATCACGATGCCGGATGTATCGAATATGACGGAAGATGATGCTGTGAAAGCCCTGGTAGAAAAGGGAATTAAGGAAAGTAATATCACGCCGCAGCTGGTCGAGGACGATAATGTGGATAATGGAAAGGTCATCAAGACAAGTCCGGAGGCAAATACGGAAACAACGAAGGATGCGAAGGTGACTCTGTATATCAGCAAGGGAAAAGGACAGGTAGAAGTCCCGTCCCTGGTTGGTAAGAAACAGGATGCCGCCGTGCAGCTTCTGACGAATAATCAGCTGCAGGTAGGAAATGTAACGGAGGAATACAGTGATAAGCCGGCAGGGGAAGTCATTGCCCAGGGTATTAATAATGGTACAAAAGTGGATAAAGGTACCAGCGTAGATATTGTGGTAAGCAAGGGCGAAAGACCGAAAGCGAAACCGACGGTACCGTATATTATAGGGAATTCCGAAGCAAACGTGCGGAATCTCCTGACAAATGCAGGGCTTGTCATGGAAGTAGGAGACAGAGTCTATAATGACGAGATTCAGGCCGGATGTATCATTTCTTCGAACCCGCCGGAGGGTACGGAAGTCGAAGAAGGATCTACCGTCACGGTTATTATCAGCAATGGGCCAAGACCATCCTCTCCGGATGCAGACGACTCTGGTTCCGGCAATTAGCAGCTGATCGATATACATTTGCAGGACAGAGGTATCTATGCAGGGGAAAATAGTGAAAGGAATTGCCGGATTC
>DNJM01000033.1:3480-3710 GCA_003489085.1 Lachnospiraceae bacterium | reverse complement strand
CTTTAGTAGCTTCATAAAATCTTTCCCTCCCGCAAAGCTTAGGGAAGAAAGTGCCTCACCTCATTGAAGCCGGTGACTTAAGCAGTGAGTGACCTAAGGCCGACTGCAGCTACTAAGCTGCGTACGCTAAATCTTCGTTTGCGTTTAATTTTAAAGTTACGGATTTTAACGCAGTTCCGCACTGCGGATGGCTACTTCAACTTCTGAACCCCCGTCGAAACCAGTACAAG
>DNJM01000033.1:2996-3183 GCA_003489085.1 Lachnospiraceae bacterium | reverse complement strand
CCCGTCGAAACCAGTACAAGCCCTTGTACAGTCTGCAAACGTGTATTTAGTATACACATAGTCGGGCGGCTTTGTCAAGGGGGCCGGGGAGCAGATTTTCGAATTGGATCTTGATTTTTTGAGTAAAAGTGATATACTTTTTGCTATGGGGTATTAGCGCAGCTGGGAGCGCGCAACATTCGCATTG
>DNJM01000033.1:0-2699 GCA_003489085.1 Lachnospiraceae bacterium | reverse complement strand
CGGGTTCGAATCCCGTATACTCCACGATTAAGGCAGGAAAGGACCGGGGAAGTATTTCTCCGGTCCTTTGTAATGGGGAAATGTTAAGTAATCATATCATTATGCCTGAAAAGGAGAAAGGCCGATGCTTTTGCATCGGCCAAGGAATGAAGAAAATCTATACAAAACTTTAAGATAATGTCATATCTGTTAGTCGAAGTCCAGCGGGGATGCAGAGCATCGGCTCATGTACCGCCGCCGTCTTCATTTGATAATATGATTATATCGGGAAATTATGAGTAAAGTGTGACCACGTCATAAAGCTTTTCTAAAAAAAATTAAGAAAATCTGAAGATGGGATATTTTAGATGCGAAAGACTCATTTTTCCATTCTTCACACAAAAATCATAGTTCTGTGATATACTGTTCACATATATGTGGAGGATACGATTGCTGGTCACCGAGTGCGGAGATTGGCATCATGATAGAATCCAGAGGAGGATGTCAAATGGAAAAATTGAAAATATTAGTAGTGGATGATGAAAGCAGGATGCGGAAGCTGGTACGTGACTTCCTGGAGCGGGAGGGGTATCAGGTGCTGGAGGCCGGAGATGGTATGGAGGCAATGGATATCTTTTACGAAGAGAAGGAACTGGCTCTTTTGATTCTGGATGTTATGATGCCGAAGATGGATGGATGGGAGGTTTGCCGGGAGGTACGGAAGGAGTCGAAGATTCCGATCATTATGCTGACGGCCAGAGGAGACGAACGGGACGAGCTGCAGGGATTTGAGCTGGGAGTGGATGAGTATATTGCCAAGCCATTCAGCCCGAAGATTCTGGTGGCAAGAGTATCTGCGATTTTAAGGAGAACCAATCAGATGGCAGTAGATGAGGTCCTCGAGGTAGGGGGAATTCAGCTGGACAAGGCAGCTCACACGGTAAAAATAGACGGAGAGAGTGTGGAGCTTAGCTTCAAGGAATTCGAATTGCTGGTATATTTTGTAGAGAATAAGGGAATTGCACTTTCCAGGGAGAAGATTCTGAACCACGTATGGAACTATGATTATTTTGGAGATGCCAGAACGATTGACACTCATGTGAAGAAGCTGCGGAGTAAGCTTGGGGAAAAGGGTGAATACATTAAGACCATATGGGGAATGGGTTATAAATTCGAGGTGTAGAGCATGAAAAGATCGATTAAGCGGCAGATGATTCTGGTGTTTGCAGGACTGGTCTGCTTCGCACTGCTGGCCATTCTGATTTTAAATGAAATCTTTATGGAGCGATATTACATTGTGTATAAGGAAAAGGATCTGCAGGAGGTACATCAGCTGCTCAGCAAAGTAGACAGTGCTGCCGAGCTGAAGGAGGTCCTGAATAATGATGCATGGAGCATTCTTGAACGGAGTAATATCGCTATTCTGGTCTGTGATGAAGCGGGATCGGTGATGTTCCGCGAGACGAATGGAACCGGCGGAGAGCTTCTGGCAAAGCAGCTGGTTGCGAATCTTCTGGACAGGAACCAGGGGGGCAAGGAAATCCTGTATCAGGGAAGCGATTATCAGATCAGTAAATCCGTAGATTTGAGAAATAGCTCGGAATATGTGGAAATGTGGGGCTTTTTAAATAATGGATTCAGCTTTATTATGCGGACGCCGCTGGAGAGCATACGGACCAGTGTTGCCTTGACCAGTCGTTTTCTGATCTCTGTTGGATGTGGAATTATATTGATCAGTGCGGTATTGATCTGGTATTTTTCACGGCGGATCACGGAACCGATTCTGGAGCTGGCCAGCCTGTCAAGAAGGATGGCCGGGCTAGATTTTGAAGCAAAATATACCGGAGGTGGGAGCGATGAGATCGCTGTCCTGGGAGAAAGCTTTAATACTATGTCGAAAGAGCTGGAGCGGACAATATCTGATCTGAAGAATGCCAACTACGAGCTGCAGAAGGATATTGAACAGAAGGAACAGATCGAGACGATGCGTACGGAATTCCTGGGAAATGTTTCGCACGAGCTGAAGACGCCGCTGGCGCTGATTCAGGGATATGCGGAAGGTCTGAAGGAAGGAATCAGTGATGATCCGGAGAGCCGGGAATTCTATTGTGATGTGATTATGGATGAAGCGGCGAAAATGAATAAAATGGTGAAGAATCTGCTGACACTGAATCAGCTGGAATTCGGGAAAAATGAAGTACAGTTTGAGCGGTTTGACGTGGCGGAGCTGATTCAGGGAGTGCTGGAAAGTATGAAGATTCTGACAGAGCAGAAGGAAGCAAGACTTACCTTTCTGCACGATGGACCTGTCTATGTCTGGGCTGATGAATTTCTGGTAGAACAGGTGGTGCGCAATTATATCAGCAACGCATTGAACCATGTGGACGGCGATCGGATCATAGAAGTAAAGATACAGCAGGCGGAGCATGTCAGAGTGTCCGTATTCAATACCGGACAGCCGATTCCTGAGGAAGATATAGAGCATATCTGGGACAAGTTCTATAAGGTGGATAAGGCCAGAACAAGAGAGTACGGCGGCAATGGTATCGGGCTTTCTATTGTAAAAGCGACCATGGATTCCCTGAAACAGGAGTATGGTGTGAAAAATTATGATAACGGAGTTGAATTCTGGTTTACACTTGATGTAAAATAAGAGAAATCAGGGGGAGAGGAGTTCTGACATGATTGCAATAATCGATTATGATAGCAATTATCTTCTA
>DNJM01000206.1 GCA_003489085.1 Lachnospiraceae bacterium | reverse complement strand
CTTGAAATGGCAGAAGGTTATGTAACCGGTATCGCATTGGATGAGAATAACGAAATCATCGGATATAAGTTCGTAAGCCTTGGCAAATTTACAGACTTCATCAAGAAAGGTGATTCACCGAACGAAGCATGGGAAAAAGCACAGGGACAGTATGGACGTGTTGCGGATGCTGTGAAGATCATCGATCCACGTAAAGAGTAATCCGGTCAGAAAAGAATGTAGGAGGACAATGAAATGGCTTTATTTGAATCATATGAAAGAAGAATTGATAAGATCAATCAGGTATTAAACAGCTATGGCATTGCTTCACTCGAGGAAGCAGAAAAGATCACAAAGGATGCCGGACTGGATGTTTATAACCAGGTAAAGGGTATTCAGCCGATCTGTTTTGAAAATGCATGCTGGGCATACATCACAGGTGCTGCCATTGCAATCAAAAAGGGCTGTACAAGAGCAGCTGATGCAGCGGCAGCAATCGGAGAAGGCCTTCAGGCTTTCTGTATTCCGGGTTCTGTAGCAGATCAGAGAAAAGTAGGCCTGGGACATGGTAATCTGGGCAAAATGCTTCTGGAAGAAGAAACAGACTGCTTTGCATTCCTGGCAGGACATGAATCCTTTGCAGCAGCAGAAGGTGCGATCGGTATTGCAGAAAAGGCAAACAAGGTACGTAAAAAACCATTACGTGTTATCTTAAATGGTCTTGGAAAGGATGCAGCAAAGATTATTTCCAGAATCAACGGCTTCACCTATGTACAGACAGAATACGATTACTATACAGGCGAACTGAAAGAAGTATCCAGAACCGCTTATTCTGACGGACTTCGTTCCAAGGTTAACTGCTATGGTGCAAATGACGTTCGCGAAGGTGTTGCAATCATGTGGAAGGAAGGTGTAGATGTATCTATCACTGGTAACTCTACCAACCCGACACGTTTCCAGCATCCGGTTGCAGGTACCTATAAGAAAGAATGTATCGAAGCAGGAAAGAAATACTTCTCTGTAGCATCCGGCGGTGGTACAGGACGTACACTTCATCCGGATAACATGGCAGCAGGTCCGGCTTCCTACGGTATGACAGATACTTTAGGACGTATGCATTCTGATGCACAGTTTGCAGGATCTTCTTCCGTTCCGGCTCATGTAGAAATGATGGGTCTGATCGGTGCGGGCAATAACCCGATGGTCGGAATGACTGTAGCTGTTGCAGTAGCGATTGAGGAAGCGCATAAGGAAGGCAGGTTCTAGGAAGAACCCTACGGAACAAATGAATGATGAAAACCGTACCGACAATCTGGTTGGTGCGGTTTTTTGTACACAAATGGCATTTCTTTTCCGTTTATGTTTTTGAAATGGAAGTGAAAGTACGGACGATAAGAAGAACGGTGACACAGGGGTCGGGGAGTGGTCAGGAGGAAATAAAATGAGTAAAGAAAAGGTCATCTGCAGTGTATGCGGCAGCAAAAATCGATTTCCGAAGCTTATGGAATGCGAGGAATCAGACGCACTTTATCCCGGTTTCTGCCCGGATCCGGAGCAGCTGGAAGAACTGGAGATAAATGGTATCCTGCAGCAATGTGAGGAATGCGGCTATACATTTCCCAGAATCGATGAACACACCCGCATAGAGAGAAAATTTGTTGACAGAAAGGCATACCGCCATCCGTTCGGAGAGGCATACACAGGGCCGGAATCTGCTGTAAAATGCTTCCGGACAGCGCTGGTATATAATAATGTCTGCAGTGAGAAATTCGCAGCACAATGGTATCTCTACGCAGGACTGCTGGCGGGCGAACCGTACCAGAAGCGCTGTTTTAAACGGACTTTGCGGCTTTTGAAGTGGAAGATGGAGCAAAATCAGCGAATGAGACGGAAGCCGGATGTAGAAATGATGCTGGCTTATCTGAATGTGATGCGGCTGCTGGGAATGTTTCGTTGTGTAAAGGAAATTGGCTGCCAGATGCAGTCTCAGTTCACCGGGGTGGACAGGCAGCTGCTGGAGGCGATTATGGCATTGGCGGAAAAGGGAGACAGCAGCTACCGGCTGTATTTTGATATGCTGACGGAAGTGTAAAAGAAATGCCCCTGCGGGAAGGAATTTATTTTCATAAATTCATGATTTCTGCAGGGGCATCTTGTATATTGGCTATTCTTCACAGCCCAAAATGTCTTTATAGAAGGTATCCATTTCTTCTTTGGTATCAAAGGTAGCAACGTACATCTGATTTCCCATGGCATCGGCCAGTACATCCGGAATCCGTTCAACCATTTTCATATGACTTCCGTATGTTTTCATAATCTGCTCATGGCTCAGTACGAATTTCTTTCCGTCCCGGCGGCCCGCATATGCACAGAAAGCATGCTTTCCAACCGGAAGAGTGGAGCGGTCAAAAGCGATCATATCAGCCCAGATCTTATAAACGTCCGTACTGTGGGCAAAGTTGATCATATCCGGTGTAAAACCGCCGCAGGGACGCATATTGACCTCCAGAGCCATAACGTCACCCTTCTTGCCAAGTCCCTTATGATCGGATAGGAGACGGAAGAATTCAAAATGTACGAAGCGGCTCTTTACGCCGAAGCTTTTTACTGTTGCACGGCCGGCTTTTCTGGTATCCTCTGGCAGTTCGTTTACGATATAATAGAGACAGTTATCCGCCTGGTTTACGATATCCATAATGGAAGAAGGAGTGACATTTCCGGTTTCAAACATTGGTTCCCCATGGGAATCGATGACAGCATCGTAGGAGTTGACTTCCGCATCGATGAATTCTTCCATGATATACTGGATTTCAGGGTATTTCTGTTCAAAAAATTTCTTCAGATCGGCATCGCTGCTCAGCTTAAAGGTATGGGATGCACCAACACCGTTATCCGGCTTTGTAACAACCGGATAGCCGACTTCATCGATAAAAGTGCGGCAGCCTTCCAGGGTGTCTACCAGGTGATAGCGTGCAACAGGGATACCGGCCCTGGTATAGAATTCTTTCATTTTGGATTTGAATTTAATACGCGGAATATCGCTGATCTGAAAACCACTCTGGATGTTGAAGTCGGTCCGCAGTCTGGCATCCCGTTCCAGCCAGTATTCATTATTGGACTCCAGCCAGTCGATTTTGCC
>DNJM01000109.1 GCA_003489085.1 Lachnospiraceae bacterium | reverse complement strand
ATTTACACATTGGACGGAAAGACCTGTCTGCAAAAAGGGGAAAAGCAGAAACTGAACGGAGAGCAGATTCAGCTTTCTCTTGGTGAAGTGCTGAATGGGACAAAAGAAGCTGTACTGCAGCTGGAGCTTTATCCGGAGCAGCAGGAAGTCGTGTATTATTATACCCGCGTTGCGCCGGCCTATGAATACCATATAAAGGAGTGCATGGATTTTGCAGCGCAGTTCCATACAGATGCGATCACAAAGGCAGTGGGGAATTCCATTTCTTCTCTGCTGGAGACAGACAGCGCATCAGATAAAAATACCCTGCAGCATGTTACGATTCACAGTAACTATACACAGGTATTGTGGGGCGATATGACCCCGGAAGTGGAAGGCGAGATTGATTACAGCATCAAAGAGAGTAACGAGATGTATACTTCCTTACAGCTGACTTACCAGGCAGCCTGGGTGGACGAGCAGGGGGAAAAAGAGATCTACCATGTGAAGGAGTACTTCAAGATTCGGGATTACAAGGATCAGCTCTATCTGCTGGATTATGATCGGACGATGAATCAGATCTTTGACCATACCAGAACGGTGATTGCAGATAACGGGATTGATCTGGGGGTTGCCCCGGAGGAGCTTTCTTATGTAGTCAATGAAAATGGCCGGATCGTATCCTTTGTGCAGGAGCGTGAGCTGTGGAATTACAATCCGGACGAGGATGAGCTTTCACTGGTATTCAGCTTTAAGAGTGAAGAGAATAAGGATATCCGCAATTCCTATGATCAACACAAGATTAAGATCATTTCCATGGACGAAAATGGCAGTACAACATTTGCAGTGTATGGCTATATGAACCGGGGAAACCATGAAGGAAAGGTTGGCGCGGCAATCTATTATTATAACATAGAGGCAAATTCTGTAGAAGAAAAGGCATTTATACCGAGCCGGCAGTCTTTTGCGATTGCAGAAAATGAACTGGGGAGGTTTATTTACTATAATCATGAGAAAAATACCTTATATGTCATGATCGAAGGTGCGTTGTACCAGATCCGGCTGGCGGAGGATAAGCAGGAAGTCCTGGTGGCCGGCTTGACAGAGGGACAGTATGTGGCATCAGAGGATGGCTGTATGATCGCGTATCAGACCAACGGTTCCCTGGATGAGGCTACGGAAATCCGGGTCATGAATCTGAAAAACGGGAAGAACTATACAGTAACGGCCGGAGAAGGAGAAACGGTACACCCGCTGGGATTTATTTACGAGGACTTTATCTGCGGTACGGCGCGTAAAGAGGACGCAGGAAGGACAGTCTCAGGAGAAACGATTCTTCCGATGTATAAGCTGGATATTCGCAGAAACGGTAAAGAAACGGAGAAGACCTATCAGGCTGAGGGAATGTATGTGACCGATGTATTTGTAGAGGACAATATGATTACCGTCAATCGGGTAACACGAAGTGACAGTATTTATACAGGGGCGGCAGCAGACTATATTACAAATAATCAGGAAACAGAACCAAGCAATGTGATGCTGGAATCCTACAATTCCACTCTGAAGCTTAAGGAGATGCGTCTGACCTTCGAGGATGGAATCGAGGATGAAAGCCCGAAGCTTCTGCAGCCGAAGCAGGTATTATTTGAGAACCCGGTTACGATTTCGCTGGATGCAGGTATGAGCGAAGGAAAGTATTATGTTTACGGCCTGGGTGAGATGCTGGGGGTATATGATAAGGCAGGATACGCTGTACAGAAGGCGGATGAGGTTTCCGGCGTTGTTGTGAATGCAAGGCAGCAATGTATCTGGGAAACCGGGAACCGGGATCTGCAGTATATGACAGAGGGACTAAGCGGCGGCATTGTAGAAGAAAATGAATCCACACTGGCAGCAAGTATCCGGATCCTGGCTGAACGGGAAGGAACTCCGGTTCATGCGACGGAGGAATTGTTGAAAAAAAGCTCGGCGGCGGCTGTGCTCGGTCAGGTAACCGGAGGGGAAGGACTGGATCTGTCCGGCTGTACGGTGGAGCAGATCTTCTATATTATCGGAAAAGGTACTCCGGTGATTGCGGTGCTTGGAGAGGGCAATGCAGTGCTGATGACCGGCTATGATCGGACAACAGTGACCTGCCTGAATCCGGCAGATGGTTCTGTAACGGCAGTGCCGATCGAGACGATGGAACAGAGGACAGCCGGAAGCGGACATACCTTTATTGGCTATGTGAAGTAGATAGTAACAGACCGGTATCAGAATAAAGGAGAACGAAATTGAGAGAACAGAGGGGAACAAGGGAAGCACTTGCGGCGCTGGAAGAGTGCGCCGGCCATATGGCGGTACTGTTCCTGGCGGATCTGGAAGTCGGAACGCATCCCGTGGAGTTTTTAAAGGAGTACAGAAAATTGATTGAGCGGGCGGGGCAGTACCTGCCTGCTCTTTGGGAATCCTGCTATCGGAACCGGACAGGGACGCTGTTGGATCAATATACGCTGCGGGTAATTGAGACATATCGGGAGAGCGGAATCGAGTGGGAGAGCCGTGAAGGAAATGAACCACAGGATTATTTTGGAATAGAATGCCTGCATCTTACGTTCCTTCTTTTTCTGCTGGAAGAAACGAGGGAACAGGCCTTAGAGGGGAACATTCTTCATTTTCTGGAGCAGCATCTGGAGTGGTTTGCAGAGCAGCTGAGAGAGGAATTGGGGAAGCGTTATCCCTATTTTGCAGGAGAAATACAGAGGCTGCTGGAAAAGATATGGGAAGGAAAAAAGGCGCTGAAGGAGCCTGCGAAGCGAGGCACATCATGGTGTATTTCCAGACAGCAGCTGCCGGAGGCGCTGTGCAGATTCTATAGTAAGCACCCTGAGCTTCGCGAGCTTGGTGTATCCGCGATTCCGGCAAAAGAGACAGTACGGGTGAAAAAGCGCGGCGGCGGCTGCTGGAATAACTGCGGCAGCTCCTGTCTGCGGGAAGTTACAGCGGTGGATGGCTGTATTCTGAAAGCAGAATCTGCCAGGACAGAGGAACCGCAGGAGGAACGCCTGACAACCTGTATCCGGGGAATGCATGGGGCACATACCTTTTTGACGGCGGACCGCCTCCGCTATCCGCTTCTGCGGGTCGGAAAGAGAGGAAGCGGAGAATTCCGGAGAATCTCCTGGGAGGAAGCGATTGCGTGGATACAGAAGGAGAACAGGCGAATCAAGGAAACCTATGGCCCGTGGTCGCGCTATGTGGCCTATTCTACCGGTGTGGTTTCTGAGGTACGGCCGGATGCGGTGATCCGGAGGTTTCTAAGCCTGGACGGCGGTTATCTGGATTTTTATAATGATTACAGTGCCGCCTGCATCAGCTATATTACCGAGTTGATGTACGGAACCAGAAAGACGGGAAATTCCATTGAGGATGTGGTCAATGCGAATCTGATCCTGGTATGGGGACATAATCCACTGGAAACCGGATTCGGGCCGATGATGCGGAAAATGCTGGTAAAAGCGAAGAAAAAAGGGATTCGGATTGTTGTCATTGATCCAAGATGCTCTGATACGGCGGCCTATGCGGGAGAGTGGGTTCCGATACGGCCGGGTACAGACGGGGCTATGGCGGCAGCGATGGCATATGTGATTCTTTCAGAGAAAAGGCAGAATACGGAGTTTCTGCACAGGTGCTGCATGGGCTTCGATCGGGAGACAATGCCGGAAGCGTACCGGGAGCAGGAGACTTTTGAAGACTATATACTGGGCGTCCGGGATGGGACTCCGAAGACCCCTGACTGGGCAGAGCAGATTACCGGGGTACCGGCGGCGAAGACGATAGAGCTGGCAAGGGCCTACGCAGAGGCTAAGCCCGCTGCAATACTGCAGGGCTGCGGCCCTCAGCGGCAGGAGAACGGAGAGCAGACGGCACGGATGATTGCGGCCCTGTCCTGTCTCTGCGGCTATATCGGAATTTCCGGCGGCCGGTGCGGTGCGGAGGATGCGGTAGTGCAGTATCCGCACGCTGCATTTCCCAGAGGGGAGAATCCATATCCCGGCCGGATTCCATGTTATCTCTGGACAAAGGCAGTCTGCGAGGGAATCCGGATGCGGCCGGTGGAAGATGGTCTTCTGGGAGTGGATCAACTACAAAGCAATATTAAAATGATCTGGTGTCTGGCGGGCGATACGCTTCTGAATCAGCATGGAGATATTAATGCAACAAAGCAGATCCTGGAAGATGAGAGTATGTGTGAATGCATCATTTGTTCCGATCTGTTTATGACACCGGGAGCCATGTATGCGGATCTGGTGCTTCCGGGCGCCTCCTGCTTTGAGACGGAGAATCTTACCCGGGCCTGGCAGGAAGGGGATTTTCTGCTCTATAATCAAAAATATGTGGAACCGCTTTTCGAATCCCGGTATGAGTATGACTGGATCCGGGATCTGGCGGTGCATGAGGGACTGGAGGAAGCCTTTTCGGAAGGACATGAGACGGCTGAAGCATGGTGCCGGACATTGTATGAGGAGCTGAGAAACCGGGAGGTTTCTTCCGGAGAGAAACCTTTTGCCGAAATGCTGTCCTACGAGGAATTAAGGCAGCAGGGGATAGCACGATATCCGAAGCGTGATCCGGTCATCGCATTCCGGGAGCAGATAGAAGATCCAAAGCAGCACCCATTCCCCACTTACAGCGGGAAAATAGAACTATTCAGTCCATATATCTATCACCTGTATGAGGAGAAGACAATTGCACCGATTCCGAAGTACCATCCGTGGGGGAAGGCTTCGGAAGTATCCGAAGCAGGCACAGACCGATTTCCTCTGGTCGGCTGGCATACGAAGGTACGTACCCATTCCTGTCACGATAACAATCGGGTGCTCCAGAGCAAGGAGCCGCAGGCCGTATGGATGCATCCGGAGGATGCAAAACGGCTCGGCGTCGGAGAGGGCGGGCGTATCCGTCTGGAAAATAGATATGGGAAAACGGAAGCAGCTGTAAAGCTGACGGAACGTATCACATCCGGCGTGCTGGCTATGAGCCAGGGAGCGTGGTACTGTCCGGATGAAGAAGGAGTGGACCGGAAAGGCAGTATCAATGTCCTGACGACGCTGCAGCCGACGCCGCTGGCCAAGGGAAATCCGCAGCATACCATATGGGCAGAAGTAAAAAAGGCTGAGAATCCGGAACCCAGAAATCCGGAATAAATAAAATCAGGGGTAGAGCAAGTCAGACAGATATGCTATAATGTCAGTAATTGTTCCCACATCCCATAAATTAGCAGGAGGTTCAATCATAATGGAATTAGTAACGATAAGAGAACTATATAGAAACAAAGAAGAATATCTCGACAAAGAGATCCGGATCGGCGGGTGGGTCAGAAGTATCCGTGATTCCAAGACATTTGGCTTTATTGTAGTCAACGACGGAACATTTTTTGAGCCGCTTCAGATTGTATATCATGACAAGATGGAGAACTTTGCTGAGATTTCTAAATTAAATGTAGGTGCGGCGATTCTGGTAAAAGGAACGCTTGTGGCAACGCCGCAGGCGAAGCAGCCATTTGAGATTCAGGCAGATGAGGTTCTGGTAGAAGGAGAATCCGCACCGGACTATCCTCTTCAGAAGAAACGTCATAGTTTCGAATATTTGCGGACAATTTCTCATCTGCGTCCGCGGACCAATACGTTTCAGGCTGTGTTCCGGGTTCGTTCCCTGTGTGCATATGCGATTCATAAATTCTTCCAGGAGAGGGATTTCGTTTATGTGCATACGCCGCTGATCACAGGAAGTGACTGTGAGGGAGCCGGAGAAATGTTCCAGGTGACGACTCTGGACCTGGAGAACATTCCGAAAAAGAAAGATGGCAGCATCGATTTTTCCCAGGACTTTTTTAATAAGAAAACAAGCCTGACCGTAAGCGGTCAGTTAAATGGGGAAACCTACGCACAGGCGTTCCGCAACATTTATACCTTCGGACCGACCTTCCGCGCGGAGAATTCCAACACCACCCGTCATGCGGCGGAATTCTGGATGATCGAACCGGAGATCGCATTTGCAGACCTGGAGGATGATATGGTGCTGGCAGAGAGTATGCTGAAGTACATTATCCGTTATGTGATGGAGCATGCACCGGAGGAAATGAAGTTCTTTAATTCCTTTGTGGATAAGGGGCTTCTGGATCGTCTGAATCACGTTGTCAATTCGGAATTTGCCAGAGTGACTTATACGGAGGCAATTGAGCTTCTGTCTAAAAATAATGACAAATTTGCTTATAAAGTATCCTGGGGATGTGATCTGCAGACCGAGCATGAGCGCTATCTGACAGAGGAGATCTTCAAGCGTCCGGTATTTGTCACGGATTATCCGAAGGAGATCAAGGCATTCTATATGAAGCTGAACGATGACAATAAGACGGTGGCAGCAGTGGACTGTCTGGTACCGGGCATTGGAGAGATCATCGGAGGCAGCCAGAGAGAGGATGACTACGACAAGCTGTTAGCCCGTATGAAAGAGCTGAACCTGAATCCGGATGAATACCAGTTTTATCTGGATCTGCGGAAATACGGTTCTACGAGACATGCTGGTTTTGGGCTGGGCTTCGAGCGCTGCGTGATGTACCTGACGGGAATGTCCAATATTCGTGATGTAATTCCGTTCCCAAGAACAGTCAATAACTGTGAATTATAAGGATAAGAGACAGAAGGCGGAGGATTCGGGGAATCTCCGTCTTCTGCTGCATATAAGACAAATGACAGATAGCATACAGGAGGGCGTATGAACCATATTTTAGTTGTAGATGATGAGAAAGAGATTGCGGATGTGATAGAGCTGTATCTGCAGGGAGACCAGTATAAGATATTTAAATTCTATACCGGAACGGACGCACTGGAATGTGTCCGTACCACCCGTATTGACCTGGCCATACTGGATGTGATGCTGCCGGATATCGATGGATTTGAGATCCTGAAGAAAATCCGGGAGAAATATACCTTTCCGGTGATGATGCTGACAGCTAAAACAGAATATATGGATAAGATTACCGGACTGACACTGGGAGCGGATGACTACATGCCGAAGCCGTTCAATCCGTTGGAGCTGGTGGCCCGTGTAAAGGCGCAGCTGCGGCGCTATACGCAGTATAATGAAGGAGCACCGAAGGAAGATACGGATATCATTGATTTCGCAGGACTGGTATTGAACAGAACCTCTCACGAGTGTACCTACTGCGAACAGGCATTGACACTGACGCCGATTGAATTCGATATTCTGTGGCTTCTTTGTGAGAACCGTGGAAAGGTTATCAGCTCCGAAGAGCTGTTCCGGCAGGTATGGCATGAGCAGTATTATAAGAACAGTAACAATACGGTCATGGTGCATATCCGGCATCTGCGGGAGAAAATGAATGTGCCTGCCGGGAAGTCTGATTTTATTAAAACCGTCTGGGGAGTAGGGTATAAAGTTGAAGAATAATTACCGTAAATTAAAGCTCAGTATATTGCTGCAGACTGTTCTTGTCACTGCTTTAGCCGTGTTGGTGGGGAATTTCCTGCTGGATTATGTCATAGATGGTGTATACAATGATCAGTTTGCGAAAAGCTTTGTAAACTTTCTTGTGTCGTGGAATATAGAGGAAGAGACGGCGATCCACTGGTATTGGACGTTGATTGGAAATAATAAGCAGTTTTTTGTAATTATCGGTTTCCTTCTTCTTTTTGCTATGTTTTTCTATGTAGCGCTTTCCAAGATGACATCCTATCTGGATCAAGTGGAAGAAGGCATAGAAAATATTGTCTCAGAGTCAGACCGGCCGATTAAGCTGATCACGGAGCTGAAGCCGCTGGAAAGCCGTATGAATGAGATCAAACAGACTCTGAAGCGGCAGGAGCAGGAATCGGAAGAGGCAGAGAAGAAGAAAAATGACCTGGTCGTATTTCTGGCACATGATCTGAAAACACCGTTGACTTCGGTGGTGGCTTATCTGAGTATGCTGGATACACATCCGGATATGCCGGCCGAGGAGCGCGCCAAATATACGCATATTTCTCTGGAAAAGGCGCTTCGTCTGGGCGTGCTGATCAATGAGTTCTTCGACATTACCAGGTTCAATCTGCAGAATATCGAGCTGGAGCCGCTGACCCTGGATCTGACCATGATGCTGGAGCAGCTGGCTGATGAAGCGTATGGCATACTACAGGCAAAGCATCTGCACTGTGAAGTGGAAGCCGAGGATGATCTGATGATCAAGGGAGATCCGGATAAGCTGGCACGGGTATTTGACAATATTCTGCGGAATGCGGTTACCTACTGTTATCCGGATTCCGGCATTCATATCCATGCGGTCAGAGATGGAGCGTGGGTTGTTATCACCTTCAGCAATGCGGGGAAAACGATACCGCCGGAGGAATTGGATGCGATCTTTGAGAAATTCTACCGATCTGATGAATCACGGTCCACGGCGACCGGCGGTGCAGGACTTGGGCTTGCGATCGCAAAGCGAATTGTGGAGCTGCACGGAGGAAGTATCCGCGCAGAAAGTGAAAAGGAAGAGACTCGTTTTATTGTAACTTTACCAACCGGGGTAAAAGAGGGAAAAGAAGAGGGAGAAAATGAAATTCATACACATAGCAGACGTGCATCTGGGGGTAAGCCCGGACGCAGGAAGAGCGTACAGCGGAACAAGAAAGGAGGAGATCTGGGACACCTTTCGAGGAATACTGGATCTTTGCGAAGAAAAAAAGATTGATCTGCTGTTGATTGCAGGGGATCTCTTTCATCGTCAGCCCCTGCTGCGGGAACTGAAGGAGGTTAATTATCTGTTTTCCAAGCTGTCGCACACGAAGGTAGTGCTGATTGCCGGAAATCATGATTATATAAAAAAGGATTCCTATTACCGCAGCTTTACCTGGAGCCAGAATGTATTTCCACTGTTTCAGGAAAAGATGAAGGGAGTCCGTTTCCCGGAACTGAGAACAGCGGTATACGGATTCAGTTATTACAGCCGGGAGATTACAGAACCGCGTTACAGGGATGCACTGGCACCGCGTCTGGAGCGGCATGAGATTCTGCTGGCACATGGCGGGGACGAGAAGCATATTCCGGTTAAACGGGCAGAACTGCTGAAGCTGGGTTACGAGTATGTTGCATTGGGACATATTCATATGCCGCAGTCCGTCATTGAGGATCAGGCAGCGTATGCAGGTGCTTTGGAGCCAACGGACATCGGAGATACCGGAAAGCATGGGTATATCATCGGAAAGACGACAGAGGAAGGTGTTCGAACCCGGTTTGTTCCGTTTGCTTCGCGGGAGTATATCACACTGCCGGTTACGGTGGATGCGCGGATGACACAGGAGAGGCTGCGGGATCAGATTCGGGAAGCGATTGAAGAAAACGGAACGCAGAATATGTATAAAATCGTACTGCAGGGGCAGCGGGATCCGGATTTCACATTTTCCGGAGAAGCAGCAGACAGTCTGGGCAATATCGTGGAATGGAGAGATGAGACGGCACCCGCCTACCCATTCGAGGTGCTTTTCAGAAGAAATGCAGATAATCTGTTGGGAAAATACATCGCATCTTTTCATGATGTGCAGCCGGACAGTATAGAATATCAGGCACTGTGTGAAGGAGTACATGCTCTGCTTGAGACAAAAAGGGGTTAAACTACATGAGAATTCAGGAGCTGGTATTACAGCACTTTGGAAAATTTACAGATAAAACGATCCGGCTGGAAGAAGGAATCAATATTCTGTACGGGGAAAATGGCTCCGGGAAAACGACGGTTCATACATTTCTGAACGGTATGCTGTTCGGTCTGGAGCGTGGGCGCGGCAAGGCTGCGGCAAATGATACCTTCAGCCGATATGAACCGTGGGAAAATCCGAATTATTATGCCGGAATGCTTCGTTTTACCTGCGGCGGAAGACATTTCTGCCTGCGGCGGAATTTTGACAGGGCATCGAAAAGGGTTTCCCTGATCTGTGAGGATGATGGAGAGGAGCTGTCACCGGATGACGGGGATCTGACCGCACTTCTGGATGGACTGGAAAAGGGGACGTTCGAAGAAACGATCGGAATCGCACAGAGAAAGCCGGAAGCAGGAGAAACGCTGGCCTCGCAGCTGCAGAATTATGCAACAAACTATTATGCGGCGGGCGATCAGGCGCTGCAGCCGAGTCTGTGCCTCCAGTATCTGAAGGAAGAGCAGAAGGCGCTGGAACGCCAGGAACGCCAGGAGGAACAGAAGCGCCAGGAAAAGCGGGAAGAGATAGAGCAGAATATGTCTTATGTCTGGCGGGATATCCATAAATTCCGGGAAGAACTGGAAGAGGTACAGGGGGAAATCCAGAAAAAGAGTGAAGAGGAAGCGGTAAAGAAGCAGAAATATGAAGAATTCTATCAGCAGAAGCTGCAGGAGGAGAAGCTCAGGGAAAGTAAATGGAGAGTGCATCCGATCGAATATCTGGGAATGCTTCTGGCGGTGATCTTTTCCTTTCTGTTCCTGTCGAAGCCATGGAGTTATCTATGGGCGATTGTACTGGCTCTGGTGTTCGGGATCTATATATGGAACCGTATGAAGGATGGAAAGAAAAAACCGGAAGAGGAGGATCCCGGACCGGATCTGGAGCCGGAGCAGGCTTCTTTGGAGAAGCTTTCCTGGGAGGAGGAACGGATTCAGGTTGAACTGAAGGAAAAGGAGACCATCTATGGGAATCTACAGGAACAGCTGGAAGAGATTGAGACCGGCAGCAGTCCGGAATGCTGCAGCAGGCGGGAGGCATTGAAGTTGGCCGAGGAGCGGATCGCAGCACTGGCGGATGAGATGCGCCAGGAGATCGGAACCCGGTTCAACAATAGAATTTCAGAGATTTTAAGTGACATCACGGGAGGGACTTATACCCGCATCTGGGTCAGCGATCAGCTGGAAATATCACTTTTGAAGGATGGAAAAAAGCTGACAGCATCCCAGGTCAGCCGGGGAACGCTGGAACAGATTTATTTTGCCATCCGGATGGCCGCGCAGGAGATTCTTTACGAAGAAGAGCTTCCTGTGATTCTGGATGATGCATTCGTCTATTATGATGATGAAAGACTTCGCAATACGCTTCGATGGCTGAGTGAGAACCGGAACCAGGTGCTGCTCTTCACCTGCCAGACCAGGGAGCGGAGGCTGCTGGAACAGGCGGGTCTTCGGGCAACTATAGTAGAATGGTAGCGTGTAAACGGCATCCGCCAGCTTTAAGTAAGGAGGAAAAATGGACAGGATAGAGCGTAAAATACTGGAAATCATCGAACAGAACAAGGAAGCCGTTATGCATATGGGACGGGATATTTACGAGCATGCGGAGATGGGCTTCCGGGAATACAGGACGGCCGGACAGATCGGGCAGGCGCTGGAAGACCTGGGAATCAGCTGCCAGAAGGGGTTGGCAGTAACTGGAATCAAAGGTTATCTGAAACCGGTAAAGGAGCAGGAATGTACGATTGCAGTTATCGGTGAAATGGATGCACTGCCGATCAGTGATCATACATACACCAATCCGGAAACCGGGGCTGCCCATGCCTGCGGACACAATGCGCAGATTGCGGCATTGTATGGTGCGGCTATGGCACTCTGCGATCCGGAAGTAAAAGAAAGTCTGGGTGGAAATGTGGCATTCATGGCCGTACCTTCAGAAGAATTTGTGGATACGGAATTTAAGAAGCAGCTGATGGATCAGAATATCATTCAATATGCAGGCGGAAAAAGCGAGCTGATACGGATCGGAGCCTTTGATGATATTTCGATTGCGGTAGGACATCATATTCTTCCGGAAGCAGAAGGTTTCGTTCTGGCAAATGGAAGTACGAATGGATTTGTAAACAAAATCACATATTTTCATGGGAAAGCAGCTCACGCGGCAGGTGCACCGGAAAAGGGAAGGGATGCATTGAATGCTGCGATGCTGGCGATTCATGCAATCGACATGCAGAGAGAGACATTTCGGGATGAAGACAGTGTCAGGATACACAGCTTTCTGCCCAGAGCAGGCGAGGCGATGAACATCATTGCGGAACATACCTGTATTGAAAGCTCCGTCAGAGCCAAGAACATAAAAGCCATTCGTGAGGCTGCTGAAAAATATGACCGTTCCATGAGGGCGGGTGCGATTGGTCTGGGCTGTAATGCGGAAATCATCACACTTCCCGGCTATCTGCCGACGGTTCCGCTCAAAGATCCGTCACTCATGAGCCAGGTACTGGTGGATCTGTCAGAAGAGGAGCAGAGAGCAGGCAGGAACTATCCGGTGGAATATCGGAATGCGGATTTCCACGAGGCAGGATCTACGGATTTTGGAGAAGTATCAAGTATTCTGCCGCTCTATCAGTTCCGTACAGGCGGGTATAAGGGAGAGCTGCACAACACGAACATTTCGGTAGAGGATGAGCAGCTGGCCTATGTGGAACCGGCAAAGATCTTTGCATTGACGGTGTACCGGATGCTGAAAGATCATGCAGCAGAGGCGAAAAAGATTGTGGAAGCATTTGAACCGGTGATGACAAAACAGCAGTATTTTGATTATATGCAGGAAATGAGTAAAACAGAGCGGATATAATGATGGGAGAGAGAAATATGGGATTTTCGGAGAAAACACATGTCTTTATCATCGCAAAGTATTATGAGCATCTGACAAGGGCATTTGGAGAACGCGGCAGGGAAGCCTTTATCCATGCAACGAAATACTATGCCAGACAGCGAGGAAGCCGGATGGCACAGCGGGTTATCCGTGACGGAGAGAAGCTGGATTATGCATCCTTCTGCCGCTATGGCGAATGGGTTCCGTCACAGGAATCCATCGAAGAGGGAACTGCCTGTGCACCGGAGGTAACCAGTGTGGCGCCAGACTACGAATTCCATGTGCATGTCTGTCCGTGGCAGAGGCAGTTCGCCGCTATGGGAATGCAGGAGGCAGGAAAAGCGTATTGCACTTATCTGGATGAGGCGATTATGCACGGCTATCATGCGGAGATTGATTTTCGGACCATACAGACACAGCATACGTCGGATTACTGCGTTTTTAAGGTAATGAATGCGGGACTGACTCCGGATACAAAGGTGGATAAGGTACAGGAGTATGTGAAGGGCTTCGACTATCACTGTGCTCATACATATTATTCTTTTGCAGAGATGGCACAGGCGATCTTCGGAGCAGAAGGAACTGCAGCAGCGGAAAGGGTGCTGGGAGAGTTCAGAGAGACTTACGGAGAAACCATGACGGAGCAGCTTACCGCATATCAAGATGAAAATTTCAATGTCTGCAGATGACGGCAGAGGAAAT
>DNJM01000183.1 GCA_003489085.1 Lachnospiraceae bacterium | reverse complement strand
GAATTTATCTTTTCCCTTACTAAATAATAACAATCCCCTCTGCTTTGTTCCTTTTTCGTAAGAACAAGGCAGAGGGGATTCTGCATATTAATATAACATTTTCTGAATGGATTCTTTTTCCACATTATCCCGTGTTACCCAGGTGTAGCCACTGTCGACAACAGCTTCATTTGCCTGCCCCAGAACCGCCCGGGCACTTGCAACGATCGCTGCATATCCCATTCCAAAAGGATTCTGAACCACCAGCCCTGTCAGCCTTCCGTCCTCCAGTGCTTCCATCTGTTTCTCTCCGGTATCAAATCCAATGATCTTAAGATCCGTCCGATCTAATGCTTCTGCTGCTTCCAGAAGCAGCGCTGTCATTTCTTCACTGCCGGAAATACATCCCTTCAGGTTCGGATGTGCCTTCAGAATCTCCTGAATCATTTCCAGCTGTGTCAGTTCTGTTACTTCTTCCTCCTGATTTTCTCCGGAAGCCTCCGGTTCACTTCCTTCGTCCGAAGCCGCCCCCTCCTCCGGCACTGCTGCACTGTCTGCCGGTGTGCTGTCCGATGAAGTACTATCCTGCGATTCGCTCTCACCTGTAGTTCCTTCCGGCGTCACACCGCTCTGCATCGCTTTGCTTCTCTCCGCCAGCTCATCACCATGATAGATATCTGCCACCTGAATATCCGGATAGGATTCGTCAAAGGCCTCCTTCATTCCGGCCTCACGCTCCGACGAGGACATTGATTTCTTATCCGGCAGAAATAATGCGACTTCTCCGCTCTCTTCAATTGCCTCAGCCAGCTTGGTTCCCGCTGTCTTTCCCGCGTCCCTGTTATCGGTAGAAATCATTGATACAATTCCCTGATAGTCACTGCCGGAATCAAAAACAACAAGTGGGATACCATTATCCGCAGCCATATCAAACTGTACTCCACACGCATTTTCGTCAATAATAGCGATGGCAATGGCCGCCGGATTGCGGTCCATTTCCTCGTCCAGAATATTTACCTGTTCCTCTACGTCTTCTCCCTGAGAGCAGCCGCTGTACACCAGTTTGATTTTATCATTGCCTTTATAGCCTAACCGCTCATTCAGATCTTCTACAGCCTGCTCCGCACCTCGTTTTACGGCTTCCCAATAGTCCGTATCTGTTCCCTTGCCGATAACCGACAGGTATGTACCCGGTTCCAGATTCAAGCCACTGATATCCCCATATGCTCTTGGGCGAAGCGCATTCAGCTGTCCCTGATATGCCGCTTCCTGGTAGTCTGATTTCGGTTTTTCAATCTTTTCTTTTTTTTCGTCAGACGCACAGGCGCAGCACAACAACGATATACTTAATAATCCGGCAATCGCTCTGTATCTTCTTTTCATATCTCCATCTCCTGTTTTCCGATTCTTCGCCGTCCGGTTCATTTCCATAGAGTCCTGATCCTAACGCCTATTACTATACACTAGATGAACCAAAAATGCATAAATATTTTCTTAATTTTTTATAAGAAATATTTTTTTATTCAATACAACTCCTCAGGCACTTGTATAATTAACTCTTTTGTATTAAAATAAGGGCATAAATTTAAAAGGAGGTTACATACTATGGCACACGTAATCAGTGATGACTGTGTAAGCTGCGGCGCTTGCGAAGGTGTATGCCCAGTAGGTGCTATCAGCCAGGGAGATGCTCATTTCGAAATCAATGCAGATGCTTGTGTAGATTGTGGTGCATGTGCAGCACAATGTCCAACAGGAGCTATCAGCGCACAGGAATAATGTAAGACGGCGATATAACAGGACTGTTATATCGCCGCTTTTTTATGCTGCGGATGCGCCCTGCCGCAGGCAGAAATGACTGCGAAATCTCTTTTCTTCTTTTGTGCCTTTCAGCTTGTCCCAAAGATCTTCTTAAGTTTCTTCATCGGAAGAGACCTGGATGCTTCCTTGCGCATGGACTGCTGCTGGCGGATCAGAAGATCCAGCTTCTGGAAACGCTCTTCCTCCTGGCGTTCCTTTGCCTGCAGTAAGAAATCCATTTCCTTCATCACCTTTTCACTGACGCTCTTAGTCATCTGTTCTTCCAGCACCTTATTATTTTCTACTACTACATCCTGTACAATCCTGCTGAACATCTTCTGAATCCGTTCCGCATTCTCATCCAATACACCCGGGAATATCTCCGCTCCTGCTGTCGATGTAAGCTCTTGCTTTCCATCGCTATTCCGTTTTTCAAGCTCATGCTTCACTTTAAGTATCTCAGGAATCATCTCCTTTAATTCCTTCAGCATCATTCCCTGTTCCTTCAGCTCTTTAATGCATTTAAACAGCTGTATATTCTCTTCTGTATAATAGCGGTGTCCCATCTCTGTACGTTCGATCGGAATCTCAAGCTCTTCTTCCCAATAACGCAAAACATGTGCCTCTACATCCACACGTTTTGAAGCCTCGGAAATCATATAATGAACCTCTCCCATATCTGCGTCCCCCTATATACTGATAAAAAATGCTTATGTAACAGGTATATCATACCATAACATAAGCATCTTCATACAATATATCGTCCCCAAAATTTCGACAAAGCTACTCTTCACGGCGCTGTAGATTAGCAAATTTTGTATAATTGGGCAGCCATGCCAGATTCACGGTTCCGATCGGACCGTTCCTTTGCTTCGCTATAATAATCTCGGCTTCATTCGGATGGTCCGTATCTTTATTATAATAATCGTCCCTGTACAGGAACATAACCACGTCTGCATCCTGCTCGATAGCACCGGATTCACGCAGATCAGACAGCATCGGACGATGCTCCGGCCGCTGTTCCACTGCACGGCTCAGCTGAGACAATGCGACAACCGGTACATTCAACTCCCGGGCCACTGCTTTTAAGGATCTGGAAATTTCCGAAATCTCCTGCTGCCGGGATTCATTCCGTCCGCCCGCACTGCCGCTCATCAGCTGCAGGTAGTCAATCATGATCACGGACAGGTCGTGCTCCAGCTTGTACTTTCGGCATTTGGACCGCAGCTCCGTGATCGAGATTCCCGGTGTATCATCGATAATCAGATTTGATTTTCCAATAATTCCTGCACTTTCAATCAGCTTTTCCCAATCAGAGTCCTTCAGGTTACCGGTTCTAAGTGCCTGCGAATCCACCTGTGATTCCAACGAAAAGAGACGGTTTACCAGCTGCTCCTTTGACATTTCCAGACTGAAAAGGGCTACTGTCTTCTTTTCTTTCACGGTAATGTGCTGTACAATATTCAGAACCAACGCGGTCTTACCCATAGATGGTCTGGCCGCAAGCAGAATCAGATCCGATGGCTGCAGACCGGACAGCTTGTAGTCCAGGTCAATAAAGCCCGTTGGGATTCCCGTTACCGTTCCCTTACTCTTAGATGCCTTCTCAATCCGCTCAAGTGCATTGAGAACCACCTGTTGAATCGGAACATAATCCCCCGTATTCCGTTTCTGGACAAGCTCAAACACCTGCTTCTCCGTCTTATCCAGAATCGCTTCAAGCGGCTCCTTTGCCAGATAGCAGGTATTTGCTATTTCCTCATTCAATTTGATCAGCCTTCTAAGGGTGGCTTTTTCTGCTACAATATCTGCATAATACTTAATATTAGCGGAAGTCTGTACGGCCGTCAAAAGATCCCTGGCAAATTCCAGGCTGCTGATTTCCGGCGGTACATCCTTTTCCTTCAGTCGTTCCTGAAGCGTAATCAGATCCACCGGCACCCCTTCATTGAACATCTCTACAATCGAATCGAAAACCACTCCATATGCCTTCTGATAAAAATCATCGCCGGTTATGATCTCGCTGGCTGTCATAATTGCATCTTTGTCCATCAACATCGCGCCTATCACTGACTGCTCCGCTTCTATACTATGTGGAAGTACTCTTTTAATGAGTGCCTCATCCATTCTTCTTTCCCCCTATGCCTCTGTGACTTCCACCTTCAGTTCGGCAGTCACCTTTGCATGAAGCTTCACCGGTACATTGTGCACACCAAGTGTCTTAATGCCTTCTTTTAACTGGATTTTTTTCTTATCCAGATCATATCCCAGCTGCTCTTTTACAGCCGCTGCAATCTCCTTACTGGATACAGAGCCAAAGGTCTTTCCACCTTCTCCGGTCTTAATGGACAGTGTGACTTTACCTGCTTCCAGCTGCTTTCCAAATGCCTGCGCTGCTTCCAATTGTTCTTTGGCACGCTTTTCTTCATTTGCTTTCTGCAGCTTCAGATCATTTAAGTTCTTACTGGTTGCTTCCAGACCCAGCTTTTTCGGAATGATAAAGTTTCTTGCGTAGCCGTCATTGACATTCACAACCTGCCCCTTTTTTCCAAGTGTTTTTACATCTTCCAATAAAATTACCTTCATCGCTATAACTCTCCTTTTTCCAGCATTTCATCAATTGTCATCTTCAGCAAAATAATCGCTTCATTCATATGCGTATGCGGGAACTGCGCTCCTGCCATATTCAGATGGCCGCCGCCGCCCAGACGTTCCATGATAATCTGGACATTCACCTCGTCAATGGAACGTGCACTGACATAAATCTTTCCCTGATATTCTGTGAGCACAAAGGAAGCCTTGATCTTTGAAATATCCAGCAGCTCATTTGCCGCCTGCGCTCCCAGAATCGTCGGACTTTCTATATTCTGATTCGTACCTATGGCAATCGCATAACAGTCACGGTATACCTCCGTCGTACTGATCACTTCTGCTTTCGCACGATAGCTCTCCATATCATCCCGGAACAGCTTCCGCACATAGGTGATATCCGCGCCGCATCTTCTTAAAAATGCAGCCGCCTCGAAAGTTCTGACTCCCGTTTTATTCATAAAGTTATTCGTATCAATCATAATACCAGCGTACATACAGTTCGCTTCCATACGGGTCAGATCCACGTCATCCACGATATACTGCAGAACCTCGGCTACCATTTCACATGCGGAAGAAGAATAGGGCTCTATATAAGAAAGCACCGCATTTTCAATGATTCTTTCCCCTCTTCTGTGATGATCCAGAACAACAATTGTCTGCACCAGCTTCAGAAGCTCTTCACACTCTGTCAGCTCCGGCTTATTTGTATCCACTACAACAGCCATGGCATTCTCATCCACATATTTCCGGACCTCATCGGATGTAATGAAAAGGTCATCCGGATATTCCGGACTTTCTACAAAGCATTCATAAAGAGGCCGGATGGACATCGTAATATCATTCAGTACAATATGCACTTTCTTTCCAAGATTCGTTACCGCCCGGTAAATACCAATCGCCGCACCGAATGCATCAGCATCCGACAGCTTATGTCCCATGACAATAACCGTTTCCTTGGCCATGATGAATTCACGGAGCGCCTCCGCCTTTACACGGGCCTTTACACGCGTATTTTTAGCCGTCTGCTCCCGCTTTCCGCCATAATACGTAATTCCATCCGAATCCTTTACAACTGCCTGGTCGCCGCCTCTGGCCAATGCCAGGTCGATAGAAACACGGGCATTATTATAGCTCTGAATATACGTACTGCTGTTCAGTCCCATACCGATACTGATCGTAGCCGGTACGGTATTTCCGATACTGACCCCTTTTACTTCCTCCATGACAGAGAAGTGATCTGCCTTCATCTGCTCCAGCGCACTCCTTTTCAGAACGATAAAGTACTTATCCTTCTCCATCTTCTTGACAATCCCATCAACATTTGCCATATACTGACTGATCTTACGGTCAATCAGCGCCAGAAGCAGGGATTGACGTACCTCTTCCACACTTTCCATCACCTCGTCATAATTGTCAATATAGACGAGTCCGGCAATCATTTTCTGATCCTCTATCTCATGCAGATAACGGTTCACATCCGTTACATCCCGCAGGTACAGTGCGATAAAGAATTCCTTTTCCTCGGGCAGCTCCAGAAGCTGCTCTGCCTCACTGAAGCCTTCTACAGAAACGTGGCAAAGCTCCGCGACATAATCTCTTCCGTTATAAGTCACCTGCAGTGTGGCCTTCTCATTGTCCTCTTTCGGGAAAATTCCTTTATTCAACTCCGGAATATATTCCCGCATAAAAGCATCCTTCCGCTTATGCGGCCCCAAAATCTTCTCAAATTCCCGATTCATCCAGATTACCTTTCCGTCATCCATCAGAATCGCATATGGCACGGCCAGTTCCTTCAGCAGTGTATTCTGGACCACGCCGTACTGTGCAGCAAATTCAACCATATCCGCCAGGATCAGTGAACGGTTATAAAGATACATAATACCCACGATTCCTGCATACACCGCAACAAATACAGCCATCAGACCTCCGGCTTTACGGTCAATCCGAAAGATCCAGATGTTCATCGCTAACAGCAGTATCGTCATAAACGCCGGCCATTGCATATAAAGTCTTAATTGTCCCTTTAAGCGTACGTTTTTCTTCATAACACTATCCTCTGGTTTATAAAGTTATTGTACTATTATAGCACCTTTCCCTATATTTTGAAAGTACGAATTAACGGGGGCTCCATTCCGGAAGCCCCCGCTCTTTCATTTTGTTCTGCTGTGGTTTTTATTCCTCATAACCATTCGGATTCTGGGACTGCCATCTCCAGGAATCCTCACACATTTCATCCAGTCCCCGTTCTGCAGTCCAGCCCAGTTCATTTTTAGCTTTCGTTGCATCTGCATAGCAGGTGGCAATATCACCTTCACGGCGAGGTTTGATTTCATACGGGATCTCATGTCCGCATGCCTTTTCCATCGCTTTTACCATCTGCAGTACAGAGTAACCATTTCCGGTTCCCAGATTATAGATAGATACGCCCTCTTTGTCTTCCAGCTTCTTGATTGCCTTAACATGACCAAGAGCCAGGTCAACAACATGAATATAATCACGTACTCCTGTTCCATCCGGTGTATCATAGTCATTGCCAAATACGCCCAGACGTTCTAATTTACCGACTGCAACCTGCGTAATGTATGGCATCAGGTTATTCGGGATTCCTTTTGGATTCTCACCGATTTTACCGCTCTTATGCGCTCCGATCGGGTTAAAGTAACGCAGCAGTACTACATTCCATTCCGGATCGGATGTGTGAAGATCGGTCAGGATCTGCTCCAGCATGGATTTTGTCCATCCGTACGGATTTGTACATACTCCTTTCGGACACTCCTCCGTGATCGGAATAAATGCCGGATCGCCGTATACGGTTGCAGAAGAGCTGAATACGATATTCTTTACACCATGATTTCTCATCACGTCACACAGTACCAGCGTTCCTGTAATATTGTTATGATAGTATTCCAGAGGCTTACGCACAGACTCTCCAACTGCCTTCAGACCTGCAAAATGAATAACAGATTCAATCTGTTCGTTCGCAAAGATATTCTCAAGAGCTTCTCTGTCAAGGATATCTGCTTTATAGAATTTTACCGGCTTGCCTGCGATTTCTTCTACCCTTCTCAATGCTTCCTCACAGGAATTATATAAGTTGTCTACTACAACTACATCATATCCTGCGTTCATCAGTTCAATACATGTGTGGCTTCCGATATATCCGGCACCGCCTGTTACTAAAATTGCCATTGTAATTACCTCCTGTCCTTTCGTTCCAATCTCTGATGGAATCGGATCCTTAGCTATATTTCTTAATAATTTCCTGCATGGTATCCCACTTTGCTTCCATGTCCTCTACCAGCTTGAACTGTGTACGGCAGCGATCCAGATTATGATTCTCTCTGTGGATCTTGAAGTAATGGTCTCCCTGCAGATAATCGGTCAGGAACCGCATTCCGCATTCAAAGGTCATAACCTTTGCACCCATCGGCATCATTTCAATTTCTTTTTCGGTCAGCTTGCCTCCGCAGCCCTTGATATAGCCTTTTGCATAAAGATCAAATAACTCCATATCGCAGGATACCTTGCTCAGATCCTGTTCATCCTCTGCTGCGGTGCTGGCACCGAACCGGATAGAATCACCAAAGTCATTCATGGCAAGACCCGGCATAACCGTATCCAGGTCAATCACACAGATTCCTTTTCCGGTCTCATCATCAATCATAATATTGTTCAGCTTTGTGTCATTATGTGTAACACGAAGCGGGAGTTCACCTTTTGCAAGCATATCGCCGAATACATTGGCAACATCCTCATGATCCAAAACAAACTGAATCTCTTTCTGTACAGAAGCTGCACGTCCGCATACGTCATCCGCAACAGCCTTCTTGAATACTTCAAAGCGGGCTTTCGTATCATGGAAGCCTGCAATTGTCTCATGCAGCGTCTCTGCAGGATAATCTGCCAGCAGTCTCTGGAAGTTTCCGAAGGAAACGGCGCTCTGATAAAAATCATCAGGCTTTTCTACCTTATCATAGCTGGTTGCTCCGGTAATAAACCGGTAGCTTCTCCAATATCCTCCCTGAGAGTCTACAAAATACGGCTTTCCATCTACCGTAGGAATAACATTCAGCGTCTCTCTTTCCGGATCACCGCCATTTTCGATAATCCGTTCCCGCAGATATGAGGTTACATTCAGGATATTCTCCATCAATTCAACCGGTTTTGTAAAAATATCACTGTTCATCCGCTGCAGGATCACTTTGACTGCACCTTTCTCCGGTACGTCAAAAACCAGCAGATACGTATCATTGATATGACCGCTTCCGTATGGTCTCTCTTCAGTTAAGATTCCCTCATACTGAAAATTTGCAATTGCTTCATCTCTCTGTTCTCTGGTTACTTTTTCCATTAGTTCTCATCTCCCCAAAGTTTCTCCGGATATAATCCTTCTTCTTTCAGCTTCCGGATTGCTTCTACAACAACCGGTTTATCTTCTTTGTAGGTTACACCATACCATTTATCGGAAGAAGTCAAAACGGCAACGGTGGCACGATCTTCACCCAGCAGATCGCTGACTACGGTTGGCAGGAAGTATTCACACTTCATCGGATTTTCCTTCAGTCCCTTTTCCAGGAATGCCGGGAAGCCTGCTTTGATTTCCTCCAGAATACTTCTGGTGAATCCCCACATATTCATAGAAACTACAGTTTCACCTGGTACTTCTGTCCATGTTTCGCCGCCATCCTCTGTAAAAGCAATGCCGCCGTTCCTCTTTTCGATTCGTGTTCTTTCCTCGATCTTTACCAGTTCTCCGGCTTCATTCATCGTACAGATACCACGCGCAACATGACCATTGTCCGTTACTGTATTCTCTAACTTATATCCTACCATAGTATAGCGGTATTTGTCATCATCTTCATGGGTAGAAAGATAATCATAAATTTTCTGGAAAGCATCCTTTCCATAATAGTCATCCGCATTGATAACTGCGAACGGACCATCCACCGCATCAATTGCGCTTAAGATAGCATGTGCAGTTCCCCATGGTTTTACACGTCCCTCCGGTACATTAAATCCTTCCGGAAGATTATCCAGTTCCTGATATACATAGGAAACTTCCATGATCTGCTCCATACGGTTTCCTACTGCTTCCTTGAAATCAGCTTCATTCTGTTTCTTAATAATGAAGACAACCTTTTCAAAGCCAGCTCTCTTCGCATCAAAGATAGAGAAATCCATGATGATGTGTCCCTGCTCATCGATTGGATCGATCTGCTTTAATCCACCGTAACGGCTGCCCATACCTGCTGC
>DNJM01000004.1 GCA_003489085.1 Lachnospiraceae bacterium | reverse complement strand
GGAACCGGTGGAGCCTACTGCCGCCAGAGACTGGCTCCCTGCGAACCGGCCGACCACTACCACATCCGCCGCGTTGAACAGCAGCTGCAAAATTCCCGACAGCATCAGCGGAACGGAAAACAGCAGAATTTTTCCGAGCAGCGGCCCATGACACATATCGATTTCATAAGATTTTTTCTTCTGCTTTTCTTTCATATCGTTGTGTAACATTTACCATTCCCTATTATAACAGTCTGTTTAACAGATGCAAGCCACAACCGAAAAGAAATTGAAAAAGGAACTTGCCGATATGGTAAGAGTTTCATATAATAGTGGGAAGGAGGTAACGGAGATAACGGCAATGAGAAGAATTATTTCATTACATATTAAAAAAGAAAGAAGAGGAAGAGCTTAAGAGATGAAAAAGATCATTGTATTACTTGGAGTATTGGGAGTTTCGTTATCCGCTATATTTGTGAAGATCACGGACGCTCCATCTATGGTGCTGGTATTTTACAGGACCCTGGCCGCTGCCCTGATGCTTTTGCCGGCAGTGTGTCTGCGTTTCCGGGGAGAGATAACGCGGCTTACGAAGAAGGAAGTCATTCTGTGTGTGATAAGCGGAATCTTTCTGGGACTGCATTTTACGGCATATTTTGAATCTTTGCGTTATACCAGCATCGCTGCCAGTGTGGTACTGGTAGATACGGAAGTATTTTTTGTGGCATTTGCCATGCTGTTCATTTTCCGGGAGAAGATATCCGTTCATGGATGGATCGGTATCATAGCAGCATTTGTAGGAAGTGTGATTGTGGCTATGGCGGATGCCGGAGCGGGAAGTGATGTGGTAAAGGGAGATCTGATTGCACTTTCCGGAGCTGCTTTTATGGCTGTGTATACACTGATTGGAAAGGTTGTCAGAAAGAGAATATCAACGACAGTCTATACCTTTCTGGTATATGTATCATCTGCCTGTACCGTATTGATTTTCCTGGCAGCAGGCAGAACGCCGATCATCGGATATGGAAAGGAAGCATGGATATCCGGAATTGGAATGGCTGTATTCTGTACATTGTTGGGGCATAGTGTATTCAGCTGGGCACTGAAATACGAAAAAGCATCCTTTATCTCGACAGCAAAGCTTATGGAGCCGATATTTGCTTCTATCATGGGAATGCTGCTGTTTAAAGAGATTCCCGGAATCTATACGGTGCTCGGAGGGGCAGTCATTATTTTCGGTATTTTCTATTATTCCAGACATAGTGAATAGAAAGGGGCAGTGAGCAGTGCTTACGGAATTTCTGGTAAAGACATTTGTAAAGAACAGTGAGGAAACAGAGCAGGAACAGGTGCGGACAGCTTATGGAGTCCTGGCCAGCGTGGTAGGCATTCTTTGCAATGTATTTTTATTTGGAGTGAAGCTGGCGGTCGGACTGGTACTGGGCAGTATTGCAGTTATGGCAGATGCATTTAATAACCTGTCGGATGCAGTTTCCTCCGTAATTTCTTTTGTCGGAGTGAAGCTGGCAGAGCGTCCGGCGGACAGAGAGCATCCCTTCGGGCATGGGCGATATGAATATATCTCTGCATTTATTGTATCCTTTTTAATCCTTGAAGTCGGAATTTCATTTGTCAAAAGTGCCTGGGAAAAGATCCGGAATCCACAGGACATTACGTTTAGTATAGTATCTCTGGCTATCCTGTGCCTGTCGGTTGCAGTGAAGCTGTGGCTTGGAAGATTCAATAGGGTATTAGGGGAACGGATTCATTCTTCTGTCATGAAAGCGACAGCAGCAGATGCAATGGGGGATGCGGCGGCGACCTCGGCAACGATTCTGTGTATTGCCATATATGGAATATTTGGGTGGAACCTGGATGGTTACGTCGGTATGCTGGTGGCATTCATGGTGCTGGGAGCCGGAATAGGTGTGGCAAAGGATACGCTGGAGCCGTTGCTCGGAGAAGCAGTGGATCCGGAGCTGGCAAAGATGCTTCAGAAGGAAGTGGAGAGCTATGAAGGAATCGTAGGGAGCCATGATCTGATCGTACACAGCTATGGACCGACAAAGCGGATGGCAACCATTCACGCAGAGGTTCCGAATGATGTGGATATCGAAAAATCCCATGAGCTGATTGATCGGATTGAGTACGAGGTATTTAAGAAGACCAGAGTTTTTCTTGTCATTCATATGGATCCGGTAGAGACGAAGGATCAGAAGGTGCTGGCTTACCGGAAGAAGCTGGAAGAGATCATAGCCGGATTGGATGAAAAGGTCAGCTTTCATGATTTCCGTATGGTGGACGGCAAGAAGCATGTGAATCTGATTTTTGACCTGGTGGTACCATTTGAATATAGTGAGGAAGAAAAAGAAAAGCTGAAGGAAAATGTAAAAAAAAGGGTAAAAGACTTTGACAGTCGTTGTGACTGTGTCATTCTGATAGAGCATAGCTATGTTGGAGACAGATAAAATCTGAGGAGGAAAAGAAGAATGTTATTCATAGAGTATCCAAAATGCAGTACCTGCCAGAGGGCGAAAAAATGGCTGCTGGAGCAGGGAGCAGAATTTGAAGAAAGAAATATCGTGGAGCAGAATCCTACGGCAGAGGAGCTTACAGAATGGGTGAAACGAAGCGGTCTGCCGCTGAAGCGTTTCTTTAATACCAGCGGTATGAAATACAGAGAGATGGAATTAAAAGATAAGCTGCCGCAGATGTCTGAAGAGGAGCAGATTGCACTGCTTGCAGCGGACGGAATGCTGGTGAAGCGGCCGCTGCTTATTGGAGAAACCTTTGCTTATCCGGGATTCCGGGAAAAGGAATGGAGTGAGTTTATCAGAAGTTTATAATTAATTTAGGTTTCTGGCATTGACTTTGCGGCAGGGAAAGAGTATATTTCAAACATAATTCGTATAGGAGGATAAAATTATGCAGGAAGTGAAAAAACCAAAGAAACCTCTGTTGATATATTATCTGCTGGCGATACTTGTACTTCTGCTTTTGAACCGGTTTATTTTTCCGGGACTGATGCAGCAGCAGGTAGAGACGGTAGATTATGGAACCTTTTTAAATATGATCAGTGAAAAAAGTATTGCCAAGGTTCAGATCGAAGGGGACAGCATTTACTTTATGGATAAGGACAACAAGGCTTACGAGACAACGACCTTCAATGATCCCGATCTGGTAAACAGGCTGGATGCTTCCGGATGTGAGTTTGGACGTGTTGTGGAAGAGCAGATGTCGCCGATTATGAGCTTTCTGATATCCTGGGTACTTCCGCTTCTGGTGATCTATGGAATCGGCGCTTTTGCCATGAAAAAGATGATGAAAAAGATGGGAGGAGCAGCCGGCATAGGGATGCCTTCCATGCAGTTTGGAAAGAGCAATGCCAAGGTGTATGTGCAGTCCCAGACCGGAATCAAGTTCCACGATGTAGCCGGAGAGGATGAGGCAAAAGAGATATTACAGGAGATCGTGGACTTTCTTCATAATCCGGCAAAATATCAGGAGATTGGTGCAGTGATGCCGAAGGGAGCGCTTCTGGTAGGTCCTCCCGGAACGGGTAAGACTTTGCTGGCCAAGGCGGTTGCAGGAGAAGCGAATGTACCGTTCTTCTCCATTTCCGGTTCGGAATTCGTAGAAATGTTTGTTGGTATGGGTGCGGCCAAGGTTCGTGATCTGTTTCAGCAGGCAAATGAGAAGGCACCATGTATCGTATTCATTGATGAGATTGATACCATCGGTAAGAAGCGTGACGGCAGCGGCTTCAGTGGAAATGACGAGAGAGAGCAGACCCTGAATCAGCTTCTGACAGAGATGGATGGTTTTGACGGTTCTAAGGGTGTTGTGATTCTGGCGGCAACAAACCGTCCGGATTCCCTGGATCCGGCATTGCTTCGGCCGGGACGTTTTGACAGACGTGTGCCGGTAGAGCTTCCGGACCTGAAGGGACGTGAAGATATCCTGAAGGTACATGCGAAGAAAGTTCGCTTAAGCGACAGCGTGGATTTTAATGCAATTGCAAGAGCAGCTTCCGGCGCTTCCGGTGCAGAGCTTGCGAACATGATCAATGAAGCGGCACTGCATGCAGTGAGAGCCGGGCGGAAGTTCGTAACGCAGGCGGATCTGGAAGAAAGTATCGAGGTTGTCATCGCCGGCTATCAGAAGAAAAATAAAGTATTATCCGATAAAGAGAAGCTGATTGTTTCCTACCATGAGATCGGTCATGCGTTGGTAGCGGCTTTGCAGACAAATTCTGCTCCCGTTACCAAGATCACCATCATTCCGCGTACATCCGGAGCGCTGGGGTATACGATGCAGGTGGATGAAGGGGAACACAATCTGATGACAAAGGAAGAGATAGAGAATAAGATTGCTACTTTTACAGGAGGGCGATGCGCAGAGGATCTGGTATTCCATTCCATTACTACGGGTGCTTCCAATGATATTGAACAGGCTACGAAGCTGGCCCGTGCTATGATTACCCGCTTTGGTATGCAAGAGGAGATTGGTATGGTAGCTTTGGAGACAGTATCCAATCAGTATCTGGGTGGAGATGCCTCTCTGGCCTGCTCTGAGAAAACAGCAGCGAAGATCGATGAACAGGTAATTGCACTGGTAAAACGGCAGTACGTGAAAGCGGAAAAGCTGCTTTCTGAAAATCTGCCGAAGCTTCATGAACTGGCAAAATATCTCTATGAGAAAGAAACAATCACCGGAGAGGAGTTCATGGATATTTTAAACAGCAAAGGAATTTATGCAGCCCCTTCCAATCCTTCTCTGGAAGAGAAGAATGTTGTTGATTCTGTAGCAAAAGAGGTGTAAGCTGAAAGAGACATAAATATTACACACACAAAGGAGAATCAGTAAAATGGAAACAGTAGTGACAAAAGAAAAGCTGCAGGAATTTGAAGACCATTTTGATGCAGACAGATCGAATCAGGTGGCTATGAATGCAGTGATTCACAATGGACTCTTAAAAAGTGCACAGAACTATGAGGCGGAGCGTGAGACCACACACGAATATTCTTTAACACTTCCGCAGGGAGAGATTACCAATCAGAAAAAGAGTGGAAGATGCTGGATGTTCGCAACACTTAATTTCCTTCGGTATCATGTGATCAAGGATATGAATCTGGAGAATTTTGAATTGTCTCAGAACTACACACTGTTCTATGATAAGCTGGAAAAGGCAAATTATTTCCTGGAAAGTATTCTGGAGACGCTGGATGAGGCAGTCGGCAGCAGACTGATTGATCATCTGCTGAGAGATCCGCTTGGAGATGGCGGACAGTGGGATATGATTTGCAATCTGATTAATAAGTACGGAATCGTACCGAAGAGTGCGATGCCGGAGACAGAATGTTCTTCTGCAACAGGAGAAATGACAGCCGTGATGACGGAAAAGCTGCGGGAAGATGCCTGCATTCTGCGGAAAGCACACGCAGAGGGCGCATCCATGGAAGAACTTCGTGAGAAGAAGGAAGCCATGATGGAAACGATCTACAGCATTCTGTGTATTTGTCTTGGCAAGCCGCCGAAGACATTTGATTTTGAAATCCAGGATAAGGATAAGAAGTTTCACCGTGATCTTGGACTGACACCGCAGGAATTCTATCAGAAGTATGTAAAGATCAATATGAACGACTATATCAGTCTGATCAATGCACCGACCAGTGATAAGCCGCTGCACAGAAGCTACAGTGTGAAGTTCCTGGGCAATGTAAAGGAAGGCAGAGAAGTACGTTATGTCAATGTGGAATCAGAAGTGATGAAGCAGGCTGCCATCGCACAGATGAAGGACGGACATCCTGTATGGTTCGGTTGTGATGTCGGTAAGGAATTAAGCAGAGACGGCGGCAGAATGGATCTGCATACCTATTGCAAAGATGAGCTGCTTGGCACGACCTTTACCATGACGAAGGGCGAGCGTGTAGAATATGGACAGAGCCTGATGACCCATGCGATGGTATTCCTTGGTGTAAATCTGGATGAAAATGGAAAACCGAACCGTTGGAAAGTGGAAAACAGCTGGGGTAAGGACAGCGGAAAAGATGGGTATTATGTCATGACTGATGAGTGGTTTGATGAATATATGTATCAGGTAGTGGTAAATAAGAAATACCTGCCGGAAGAGATCATCAAAGAATATGAGAGTGAACCGATCATGCTGGAGCCATGGGATCCGATGGGATCACTGGCAGTGACATTATAGAATCATTTTCTGTCAGAGAAACATTGAAAAAATTAATATCTTAATATCGGCGGAGTACCAGGAACAGAAAAGATCCCGGCACTCCGCCTTTTTGAGCTGCCAAGCATGCGATAAAAAGGTCCAGTGGATTTTTTTGAGTTAATGCAAGCCGCGGAGACGGTTGAAGCAGCAGAAGATCTCCTGCCGTCTCGGCAGGGCCAGACCGCCGGGAATGCTTCTGGATTCACAGATATGTGCAAAGCCATTGGCAGAAAGTTCCCTTTCCAGCAGATCCACAATTTCTTTCAGAGTGCGCTTACCGTCCATATAGTGGGATTGTGCATAACGCACGAGGTGAGCCAGTGCGTTGGTCTGTTCGGCATCCGTCAGCTGTTCCAGACAGCGCAGTTCCACCATAGACTTTCCGATCTGGAAGCTGTCTTTTCCATAGGTTTTGACTTTTTGAAAATCAGAGCCCTGGTGCATCCGTGGCAGGATCCGTCTGAAATCCGGAAGATGATAGTTCGGTGCGTGGATGGATGGTATCGGATAGCCGGGCAGAATCTGCTGCACCTGCTCCGTAATATCGTAAGGACGATAATGATCCATCTGCAGGATGGTATCTGCAATATGGAAATAGGCACCGGAGCTGCCGGCAACCAGTATTGTGGAAATGCCGTCCTGTTCAAAAAGATCCCGTGCGCGCTCCAGAAATGGAGTAATCGGTTCCTGCTCCCGGCGGATGACCTTTTGCATCAGATCGTCCCGTACCATGAAGTTGGTTGCGGAGGTGTCCTCGTCAATTAATAACAGTGTACTGCCGGATTCGGCAGCTTCTATCAGATTGGCCGCCTGCGAGGTACTGCCGCTGGCATCCTCCGTTGTGAAAGCGTGTGTATCTTTCTTATTGGGCAGATCATTGATAAAGAGGGAAATATCTGTCCGGAAGATCGAACGGCCGTCTTCTGCGCGAAGCTTGAAGGCGGAAGGATCTGAAACGACATATTCACGCCCGTCTCCCGGAATATGATTATAAACCCCCATTTCCAGTGCATTCAAAAGAGTTGACTTTCCGTGATATCCGCCGCCTACGATCAGCGTAATACCGCGGTGGATGCCCATGCCGGTCAATCTGCCCAGGTGCGGCAGGTCAATGCTTTCACGAAGGGTTTCCGGTGCAGAAAAAGGAATACTGCCCCGCATAGGACGTTCCGAGACACCACTTTCTCTCGGCAGGATGGCGCCGTCTGCGATAAAAGCGGATAGATTCCGACGGGTCAGCTCCGCACGCAGATAGGTCTGATCATCGGAAAGATCAATCCATTGCTGCAGCTTCTTTCGATCCAGATTCTTATAAAAGAGCGCGTGTCTGGTACAATCCGGAAGAAAATGGCATAGCATTTTTTCCAGCTCAGGTGCATTGATGGTTCTTCCATTGGCCGGGAAGCCGGCTTCCATTCGCAGGATGATCTGCCCTGAGGTGATTTCACAGGCGGTCCGGGAGAGAATCTCCTGTCCGGGGCAGCTGGTGGTCAGAATTCCGCTTTTTCCGCTTCCTTTTGCCTGAAAGGTATGCTTTGCCAGCTCCGCTCCGAAAGCACGCAGAAGAAAATCCGCCAGAGCGGTCCGTCTGTGGTCATTTTCATAAAAGCCAGAAGGGAAATCGGCGATCCGATGAGGAACATAGATGCTGAGTCTGGAAGGAGCAGCAAAGGGGTCTCCCTGGACGTGGTCAATAGATAGTATATATTCTCCGAAAGAATATTGTCCCTGTAAGTCTTTATAGGCAGGATAGCTCTTCCGGTGGATCCGGTTCAGCTGCATCAGTAAATCATTTTTCTGTTTCATAGCTGTATGTTCTCCTTTTTGATCTTGTATGAACCGAATTATAGCATAAACAGCAGAAATTTTCACTGGTTTCATCAGCATAACCGGTGTACGGATCTTACAATCTGAGCTTGCAACTGCTGCCTTTGGCAGTTACAATAATAACCGGAAGGGAGAAAGATGTATGCAGCAGATTATTTTAGCCTCGGCATCTCCGAGGAGACATGAATTATTGGAACAGATGGGAATCCGGCATGTGATCTGTCCGGCAAGGGGAGAAGAAAGAATTACCAAAAGTCATCCGGGAGAAGCGGCACAGGAGCTTTCTGAACAGAAGGCAGAAGAAACCGCAGGGAAATATCCGGATGGAATTATCATAGGAGCCGATACCGTAGTTGCACTGGACAACAGAATTCTCGGAAAGCCGGCAGATCGTGAAGAAGCCCGGGAAATGTTAAGGAGTCTGTCCGGGCGTGCCCATGAGGTTTATACGGGAGTTACACTGATACAGAAGGAAGCAGGAGAAACCCGGGTAAAGCATAGCTTCTATTCCTGCACCAGAGTATATATGTATCCGATTGAGGAAAAAGAGATCCGGAAATATGTAGACAGTGGGGACTGTGATGATAAAGCAGGTGCATATGGCATTCAGGGAAGAGCAGGTGCATTTGTAGAGAAGATTGAGGGAGATTATAATAATGTCGTGGGGCTTCCGGCGGCAAGGGTCTATCAGGAAATAAAAAAAATGACTGAAGAAGAAAGATAAGGAGTATTCCGCATGAATATAATCAATATAGAACACATCAGCAAAATTTTCGGTGAGAAGGTGATTTTCGAGGATGCTTCCTTCGGTATCCAGGAAGGGGATAAGATTGGTATTGTCGGCATCAATGGAACCGGCAAAACGACGCTGCTTAGGATGGTAGCCGGCATTGAGGAACCGGATCAGGGGCAGATCATCCGGCAAAATGGCATCCGGATGGCATATCTGCCGCAGGATCCTTCATTTCCGAAGGGAGCTACTGTGCGTTCCTATGCGTTTCAGGATGCACCGGAGGAATGGATGGTGCAGAGCAATCTGACGCAGCTTGGCATTTCGGAGGATGATACACCGGTGGAGCAGCTTTCCGGAGGGCAGAAGAGAAAGCTGGCGCTGGCAAAGACGTTGGCCTCCGAATTCGATGTTCTGCTTCTGGATGAACCGACGAACCATCTGGATAATGAAATGATTGCCTGGCTGGAGGATTATCTGAGAAGCTATAAAGGAGTCGTCCTGATGGTTACGCATGACCGGTATTTTCTGGATCGTGTATCCAACCGGATTCTGGAGATCAGCCGGGGAAGCATGTATGGGTATGATGCTAATTATTCCGGATTCCTGGAGCTGAAGGCAGAACGTGAGGAAATGGAGCTTGCATCGGAGCGAAAACGCCAGAGTATTCTGCGGATGGAACTGGAATGGGCAAAGAGGGGCTGCCGGGCAAGAAGCACCAAGCAGAAAGCAAGACTGCAGAGACTGGAAACCTTAAAAAGTGGAAAAGCACCGGAACAGGATCAGGCGGTAGAAATGGAAACGGTAGAAACTCGGATGGGAAAGAAAACCATCGAGCTTCATCAAGTCAGCAAGCAATATGGAGATCGCGTATTGGTGGATCAGTTTGATTATATTGTGTTGAAGAACCAGCGGCTTGGCATCATCGGACCAAATGGATGCGGAAAGTCTACTTTGCTTCGGATGATGGCCGGCCTTGTACAGCCGGATACCGGGCGGATCGAGGTGGGTGAGACCATTAAGATCGGTTATCTGGCTCAGGAAGAGCCGGATATGGATACGGATCAAAGAGTGATTGACTATATCAAGGATATTGCAGAATATGTGCAGACGAAGGAAGGGCGGATCAGCGCATCCCAGATGCTGGAACGGTTTCTGTTTACGCCTGATATGCAGTATACACCGGTGTCGAAATTGTCCGGCGGGGAAAAGCGGCGTCTGTATCTTCTGTCCGTTCTGATCTCCGGGGCAAATGTCTATATTCTGGATGAGCCTTCGAACAATGTAGACATTCCTACACTGACCATTCTGGAGGATTTTCTGAATTCCTTTTCCGGTATTGTGATTACGGTGTCTCACGATCGGTATTTTCTGGATAACGTAGTGGACCGGATTTTTGCATTTGAAGGAGAGGGACATCTGACCCAGTATGAGGGCGGCTATACGGAATATCTGGAAGCAGTCGGCAGACGCCTGAATGATGAAAAAAGAGAAAATACGGTTGGGAAAAAGACGAATTCGGAAAAAGAAGCGAAGGGAACTTCAAAGGACTGGAAAAAGAACCGGCCGGTGAAATTGAAATTCACCTTCAAAGAACAGAAAGAATATGAAACCATCGATGAAGATATCGCTGCATTGGAAGAAAGCATCGGGCAGCTGGATGCGGATATGATGCAGTATGCAACCAATTCAGCAAAGCTTTCAGAGCTGGCGGTTTTGAAGGAACAGGCAGAAGCCAGGCTTGAAGAAAAGATGGAGAGATGGGTCTATCTGAACGATCTGGCAGAGCGGATCGAAGCCCAAAAATAACCACTTACCGGACGATATCTGCCACTTGCCGAAAAAGCATTTACACACGGCGGCAAATGTGGTTAGATAATGGCATGGAAAGGGAAAAGGGTTATGAAGATACGAATTGAGATTGACAGTGGGATAGCAGAAGAAGAAATTATTATCCGAAGCAGAGTACTGGACGAGCGGGTGCGCAGCATACAGGAGGTCATCCAGGAGGCAGCAGAACGGAATAAGAAAATGGTTTTTTACAAAGGAGAGACAACCTATTATCTTCCTCTGGCAGAAATCCTGTTTTTCGAAACAGATGGAAATGCAATTCATGCGCATACGGCAAAGGATGTGTATCAGATCCGTTATCGGCTGTATGAACTGGAAGAGCTCCTGCCCGGTTTCTTCATGCGGGTATCCAAATCGACCATCTTAAATACGAAAATGATCTATGCCATGACCCGTTCCGTATCTGCTTCCTGTGTGGTGCAGTTTCAGAACACACATAAGCAGGTCTATGTATCACGCTATTATTACAAGCCATTGAAAAACAGACTGGAAGAAACGAGGTAATGAATATGAAAAAAAGGAACTGGTTCTGGGGGATCTTCTTTATAGCGGCGGCCGTTCTGCTGATTGCAGGAAATTTTTGGGATTTTGCATACATCAGCGTGTGGACGTTCGTACTGACGATTTTGCTGCTGGCAGCTTTGCTTAAGAGCATTCGGAAGAAAAATATCAGCGGCGTGATCTTTGCAGTTGCATTTCTTTGCATGATTTATGCAAAACCGCTGGGAATCGCCAATCTGTCTCCCTGGACAATTCTGGCGGCAGCGCTTCTGCTGAGCATTGGAGTATCCTTTCTGTATCATCCCGGGAAAAAAGAGGAATATCACCATATGGTGACAGACCATGATTTTAAAGAGATAGAAACGGTTGACGAAAATACAATGCATTTCGATATTACCTTTGGAAGCGGTATAAAATATATCAATACAGATGACTTCCGAGGAGCAAAAGCGGAATGCAGCTTTGGGGGAATGAAGCTCTATTTTGACAATGCATTGATGCAGGCAGAGCAGGCAGTGCTGGAGGTGGATCTGACCTTTGCCGGTCTGGAAATCTATCTGCCGAAGGAATGGGAACTGGTGAACCGTACCAGTGCTGTCTTTGGAGGCGTTAAGGTTGAGAACCGGCATCAGGGAGACTGCGGACATCAGCTGGTATTGACCGGGGATGTGGTTTTTGGTGGTGTGACGGTGATTTATGTATAAGTGACGGGAAGGCAGCATATCCTGAATATGCCGCAGGATCGTCCGACAGGAGAGAAGTCGGCGGATCCTGCGGCATTTTGCATGTGGAAGGGCATTTGCGGGATTGGAAAATGAGTTGTTGGAAAAAGGTACTATTTGCGATATAATAGACCGTATCCACGATACTATGAGGAAAGAGGAAACGAGAGCAGACATGAGTAATTTAGACAGCAGACAATATCTGGAATACCTGACAGAAAAATTAAAGATACGGATAAAGGAACTGGAAAAGAGTATTGCGGCAGGCAGAAAAGATGTCGAGAGTATGCATGCATATTACTGGGAAAATTATACCGAGATGGATGAGTATGGGTATGAGAATTATGATAATCAACAGGCCCTGCTCGGGCAGATGCAGGCGAATCAGGAGAAAGCCCTTTCGCGGCGCAGATTTCAGCGTATGCTGGATGCTCCTTTCTTTGCCAGAGTAGATTTCCGGTACGAGGGTGAGGATGAAGCCGAGACATTTTATATCGGAATCGGAAATTTTTCAGATAAAACAGGAGGAATTCCGCTGATCTATGACTGGCGTGCTCCGGTAAGCGGTCTGTTCTATGATTATGATCAGGGACCTGCTTCTTATGAGGCGCCCGGCGGATTGATGGAAGGGGAAATTACCTCCAAATGGCAATACAAGATCCGAAACGGAAAGATGCTGTACGGATTTGAAAGTGATATGAAGATCGATGACGAGATCCTAAAGCAAGAGCTTGGGACGAATGGGGATGTACGTCTTAAGAATATTGTGCGTACCATCCAGAAGGAGCAGAATGTGATCATCCGGAATACAAAGGATCGGATTCTGGTGATCCAGGGAGCAGCCGGCAGTGGAAAGACATCGATTGCGCTGCATCGGATTGCTTATCTGCTCTATCATGATCGGGATCGTCTTCGTTCTTCGGATATTCTGATCCTGTCGCCGAACAGTGTTTTTTCAGATTATATTTCCCACATTTTGCCGGAACTGGGAGAGGAGCATATCCAGGAGATGAGCTTTGATCTGTTCGCTTATCGGGAGCTGAAGGAGACAGTGGCAGACTGTGAAGATCGCTATCACATGCTGGAAAGAAAAATCGCAGGGAATACGGCTGGGGTGGATCCGCATTCGGAAGAGAAGCAGTCCAGGAGCTTTATTGGACAGGTAGAGGGCTTCCTTGTGGGCCTGGAGGATCGGCTGATGGAGTTTACAGACCTGGAATATAAGAGACTGAAGAAGACAGAGCAGGAACTGATCCAGCTGTTTTATCTCAAATTCCAGAGTGTTCCGCTGCTGCTTCGGATGGAAGCGGTAATGGAATATGTGGTAGATGAATATGAGACCTTGCAGGGCAAGGATCTGTCGGAGGAGGAGAAGGAGGAGGTGAAGAACCGCTTCCTTGGTATGTATGTCACGAGAGACCTTTATGTGATCTATAACTGGCTGATGGAAGAGGCAGGGTATCCATTGCTTCCGGATCTTCCATATGAGAAGCGTTTCCTTTTTTATGAAGATGTATTTCCCATGCTGTATCTGAAATACCGGCTGATGGGTACTGCAGCATCCCACAGACGCATCAAGCATCTGGTGGTCGATGAGATGCAGGATTATACGTATCTGCAATATGTGATATTGAAGGAACTGTTCACCTGCCGGATGACGATTCTGGGAGACCGGGCACAGACGATGGAGGAGCAGGAGAGAGATGTGATGACATTTCTGCCGGAAATTTTTGGAAAGCAGATACGGATGATGGAGATCCGAAAGAGTTACAGGAATACGGTTGAGATCGCGCAGTATGCAAATCATCTTGTTACAAAGACGGATCCGGAATTTTTTGAGAGGCATGGAAAAGCGGTAGAAGAGGTGCATTTTAAGACAACAGAAAGTGCACTGAAAGCTGTATTAGAGCAGCTTCGAACCGGAGAGGGCGGCTATGAGACAGCGGCTATTCTTACCCTGACGGAACAGGAGGCAGCAGATATCTATGAAGTGCTGGAGAAGAACGGGACAGAAGTGTCTTATATCGACCGGGACAGCTCGGCATTTAAAAAGGGACTGACCGTAACGACCTGGTATCTGGCAAAGGGGCTGGAATTCGATCAGGTATTCGGCATCTGGACCGGACAGGAGCGCCCGATTCTTTCGCAGGCGAAATATATCTGTGCGACAAGGGCATTACATGAATTGTATATGTATACAGTGGAAGGGGAGAATGCTTCTGCAGAAAAATAGGAACTGCTGCTGTACAAAAGAAAAAAGAATGCTATAATACCTTTATATGTGCAGTACCGGAAAAGAACAGGACTGCAGGGGCTGACAGAATTTTTTAGAAAAAAAGTGAGAAAGCTTGACAAACAGAGCGCGCTCTGTTATATTGTATGAAAGTAGAACGCACTCTGTTTTAAAAGAATGGAGGAAGGACAATGAAGCGAAAAGTATATTCTCTGCTGGTAGAGAATAATTCAGGAGTGTTGAGCAGAATTGCCGGGCTGTTCAGCCGGAGAGGATACAATATTGACAGTATCACATCCGGAATTACAGCGGATGACCGTTTTACGAGAATTACTGTTGCAGCAAGCGGCGATGAACTGATTCTCTCGCAGATTGAGAAGCAGCTGCGGAAGCTGGAAGAGGTGCGGGATATCA
>DNJM01000106.1 GCA_003489085.1 Lachnospiraceae bacterium | reverse complement strand
CATTATAATATAAAAACAGATAATAGTCAAAGAGTTAAGAAAATATTCAGAAAATAGTAAGTAATACAAGTAGAAAAGAAAGATAATTTTAATATTTTGTACATAAATGTCATTGGTGCTGGTAGTAAAATGCAGCAAGCTGTGTAGAATAAGGAAAGCAAAAGTAAACTTAAAAATAAATACAAGTTGACAATGAAAATTCTAAGTGTTATAGTAGGGACACCGAAAAGGGAGAAAGAATGATGAAAAGAGGGAATTGTATGGAAACAGTACAGAGAAAACAGACAACAGGCAGGAAAACATTGGATATGGTTTATATAGCTGTTTTTGCAGGGGTGATTGCGATTTGCTCCTGGATTTCAGTACCGACAACGATTCCATTTACGCTGCAGACCTTTGCAGTCTTCGCAGCGGTCGGTATTCTGGGAGGAAGAAGGGGAACACTTTCCATTCTGATTTACATTTTGCTTGGCATAATTGGTCTGCCGGTTTTTGCAGGCTTTAAAGGCGGAATCGGAGCGATTCTGGGAAACAGTGGAGGCTATATCGTAGGATTTTTGGTTGCAGCACTGATTATGTGGGGGATGGAGACAAAGCTGGGAGAAAAGTCCTGGAGCCTGTTTGCATCCATGGTGGTTGGTCTGATAGCATGTTATACATTTGGATCTGTCTGGTTTCAGGTGATGTATGCGCGGAATTCCGGTGCGATTGGAATGATGGGAGTTTTGAGTATGTGTGTATTCCCCTTCATCATTCCGGATCTTTTAAAGATTACGCTGGCTTTCGCCGTGACAAAGCAGCTGAAGCGGTATGTGCAGTAAACGTAAATGCCCTGGTGTATTTGGAAAAGCTTTATGGCTGTTTTCCGGCAGAAGGGCAATAGGGTGCAAGCATACATTCGCTGCATTTAGGGCGCTTTGATTTACAGATGGCCCGGCCATGACGGATCAGCTGGATATTGATCCGGATCCAGTGATCTACCGGGAGAACCTTCTGAAGCGCGAGCTCAACCTTATAGGCATCGTCGCTGTCTGCCCATCCGAGACGGTTGGAAATCCGCTTCACATGTGTATCTACGGTGATCCCCGGAATCTGGAAGGCATCTGCCAGAAAGAGATTCGCTGTTTTTCGTCCGATACCGGGAAGGGAGATCAGTTCTTTCAGAGTCTTCGGCACCTTTCCATCAAAGTGGGTGAGGAGTGCCTGGCTGCAGTTTTTCATATGCTTTGCTTTGCTGCGGTACAGACCGATGGAGCGAATTTTCGCTTCAATGTCAGGAAGCGGGGCTTCGGCCATACTGTCCAGTGTGGGAAATGCTTCAAAAAGTCCGGGCAGAGCCTCATCTACCTGCTTATCTGTACTTTGTGCGCTTAGTAAGATGGCAAATAGTAATTGCCAGTGTTCATGATGCAGAAATCCGTCTTTTTCAGTTCCATAGACAGTATCTAACAGAGAAAGTACGGTTTCTGTATTTTCTTTTGTCATGGATATTCCTCCATTTAATTATGATGTCTGATCATAGCAGGTTCTGAAAGGAAAGTCAAATGCAAAAAAAAAGAAAAATATCTCTTGACCTTAACGCAGCGTCAACCACTATACTCTGAGATACAGGAGGATCGCATATGGAATATCGTATCAAAGAATTGGCAGGATTGGCGGGAGTAAGTGCACGTACTCTTCGCTACTATGATCAAATCGGGCTGCTGAAGCCACTCTGCAAGTCAGAAGCCGGCTACCGCGTATATGGAGAAGAAGAAGTAAATCGTCTTCAGCAGATTTTATTCTATAAAGAAAGAGGACTGGAGCTTTCCGAGATCCGGAATATTCTTTCGGAAAAAGAATTTGATGTATTGCAGGCTTTGACAGAGCATCTGGAAGCGCTGCAAAAGCAGCAGGAGCGGATTACCAGGCTGATTGCGACTGTAGAAAAGACGATTGCGTCTATGAAAGGAGAAAGAAAGATGCAGGATCAGGAAAAATTTGAGGCATTTAAGAAGCAGTTGGTGATGGAAAATGAAGCTGCCTACGGACAGGAAATCCGGCATGCCTATGGAGATGCAGAGGTGGATGCGGCAAACCGCCGGATGCTGCATATGAAAGAAGAAGAATATGCACATTTTTGCGAATGGGACCGGAAGATCCGGGAAGCATTGGAGGAGGCAGTCAGGAAGGGCATTCGTCCGGACAGTGAAACCGGAGAAGAGATTGCCGGATGGCACAGAGAGTGGCTTCAGATGATATGGAATCATTATAGTGCGGAAGCACACCGTGGGGTGGCAGCCATGTATACAGCGGATGAACGCTTTCGGAAATACTATGACTGCCATGTGGAAGGGTGTGCCGACTTTCTCATGCAGGCAGTGACATACTGGATTTAAAAAATAAGCGCTGAAATCTTCGAGCCGCTTGAACCGAATGGATTGGGAAAACGATGGCAATGCATTGTTTGACGACATTGCTGCGGTACGGCATACCGTCCGGAGCTTTTGATTCTGGATGAGCCGACAGTGGCGATTGGACCACAAAGTCGGAATCAATGTGTAGTGTTAAAAAAAGATAGGAAAAATATGTCCCGTATCTAATGACGTGCTATTGACAATTGTGGCAGGCTGCAGTGAGAATTCCGATAATTCCGCGTCAGCAGATAAGAGCATGGTGGCTGGTACAGACGAAGTGGCATCTGATCAAGAGGCTGCCGACCATGTGGCAGACCTGATTGATGCGATCTATGTACAGGAACGTACTGATGACACAGATGCTCAGTGCGAGGAAGCAAAAAAAGCCTGTGATGCATTGACAGATGTACAGAAGGAGCTTGTATCCGGTGAGTATGCAGATCCTGACTATTCTGGAAGAGATACAGGTGATGTATCTGCGGATGATCCGCACAATGCTGATGATATCGGTGAGAATGAGATTCTGGTAGTCAGCTTTGGTACATCTTTTAATGAAAGTCGAGCTGTTGATATCAAAGGAATCGAGGATGCTATTCAGAAAGCATATCCAGATTGGTCTGTAAGAAGAGCATTCACTGCTCAAATCATTATCAACCATGTTCAGGCACGTGATAATGAGAAGATTGACAATATGGATCAAGCACTTCAGCGTGCAATAGACAACGGAGTGAAAAATCTTGTCATTCAGCCTACACATCTAATGCATGGTGCAGAGTATGATGAGCTTTCAGAGGCAGTTGAGAGTTATCAGGATAAATTCGAATCTGTGAAGATTGCAGAGCCTCTTCTTGGAGCAGTTGGATCAGATGCGGCCGCTATCAACGAAGATAAAGCAGCTGTTGCCGAGACAGTTACAGCAGAAGCGGTAAAGACAGCAGGATATGATAGTCTTGATGTAGCAAAAGAAGATCATACTGCATTCGTATTTTTAGGACACGGCACTTCACATACAGCGAAAGTAACCTATAGTCAGATGCAGTCACAGATGGACGCCCTTGGTTATGACAATGTATTTATTGGAACTGTTGAGGGAGAGCCGGAAGATACATCCTGTGAAGCTGTCATTGATAAAGTAAAAGAGGCCGGTTATACCAAGATTGTTCTTCGTCCTTTAATGGTTGTTGCAGGTGATCATGCCAACAACGATATGGCAGGCGATGATGATGATTCCTGGAAGAGTATGTTCGAAGCATCTGGTAACTTTGACAGCGTGGATACCCAGATTGCAGGACTTGGAGGAATTTCGGCTATTCAGGATATCTATATTGCTCACACAGGAGCAGTAATCGGAAAATAGGAGTTATTCTGCATATGAAGAAAAAATTAATGGGAGTATTGTGTGTACTTACCTTGTCCTGTATTCTTGTCGGATGCTCAGGGAGCGATGAGGAGACAGAAACTGCTGGGGCAGACAGTGCTGCATTTGTACGGAGTGGTCTTGAAGATGCACAGAAGGATGGGGCGAAGGTTCTTGAACCTGTGGTAGATATTGTAACTTATAGCGATGGAAGTTCCGAAGATGTCTATGGTTTTAATGTTCCGGTACCTGCCTTGGATGAGGAATTTGATCTGGCTTTAGTTGGAACAAAGGGGGTCTGGTATGACCACAAGGTTAAGGTATCAAATCCGGAAAAAATGTAGTAAATACTCAATGTCATTAACTTAAGATTTAGGTCAAGTTCTTATCAAAAAGGACCTGACCTTTTTCTTCGATTATCTATCTTTGCTTAAAAAAGGACACGCCTGTCCCTTATTATCTAAATGGTATATTTATTTTAGAAACTTCGTTTATGTGTATTTGAAAAATTAGCCGCGAGCTGACCTTTCGTTCTGTGATAATGACGGTCAGGTCTGATAGGTACCACATTGACTCTTATTTCATCATAAAGAGCTTGTAACAATTCTGATTTACGATTCTCACCTGTTTCTATAAGTATGTATATCAAATCACTTTTAAGCAGACCGATGCTAAGATTCCTGTTTATCTGCATTGTATGTTTATAATTATTTTTTAGATGTTCTTTATCTTC
>DNJM01000226.1:21840-23606 GCA_003489085.1 Lachnospiraceae bacterium | reverse complement strand
CCAGTATTTTTGCTGTAATCATAAGCGCTCCTGCCTGCACCTTTTCTCCCGGTGCCAGAGTGTACCGGCACTCACGCTCCGGACACTCTGCCGTATTCACAATATCTGCAGAGTGATTCTTAAAAATAGACACACCCCCATAGCTTCTGACTGCTTTCATAGAATACGGCAGCATGATTTCCCGGCCCACCTGTCTGTCCAGCAGTTCCGATACCATCCGGACATGTATCTCTTCTATATCCCTTGCCCGGCCGGCCGCCCGGACCAGACACCTATAAATAACCTGGCTTTGTATCACTGCTGCCACTTTCCGAAATGCATCTTCTTCCAGAAACCATACCTCTTCCATACCCTCCTCCGGCTCCCGGACCGCTTTATGCATGGCCTCGTCCGCCTGCTGCTCCAGATATACCTGCACCTGCCGCAGATATTCTGCCGTTTCATTCATATGCTCCACGGCGCCCGGATGGATCTCTTCCTCCAGACAGGGAAGGATATGATGCCGGATGCGGTTTCTGGTATAATGATCTTCCTGATTCGTCTCATCATTCTGCCAGTGGATCTCTTTCTCATTAAGCCACGCTTCAATCTCCCGGCGACGTACGCAGAGAAGCGGGCGGATGTATTTTCCCGCCTTCGGCCGGATTCCTCCAAGTCCATTCAGTCGGCTTCCCCGCACCAGATGCAGCAGCATAGTCTCCGCATTGTCATCCTGATGATGTGCCAGTGCTATCTTTGTACCTCCGAATACCTGTACCGCATCTGCAAATGCTTCCCGGCGCACCTCTCGTCCCGCCTCCTCGATAGATTGTTTCCTTTTTTTGGATTCTGATTCCACATCAAAGAAATAACTCCGATAGGATACAGAGAATTTTTCGCACAGATGTCTGACATATGCTTCATCCTGGTCCGCTTCCGCTCCCCGCAGTCCATGGTGCACATGTACCACCGCCAGCCGGAAGCCGATTTCCTTCTTCAGCTCCAGAAGCACGAAAAAAAGGCATACGGAATCTGCACCTCCCGATACACCTGCAATAACAGTATCCGATTGTTCCAGCATCTGATGCAGTCTGACATATGCCCTGATTTTCTCGATCATATCCTCTTTCTATCCTTCTCTGCCGTATTTTCTTTTTTCATCATAAATAATTTTCTTCTAAAATGCAACCCCGTTCCTCCGTCTTATTCTATGCTTTCCAGATACCAATGACCAGCACTGTCATATCGTCAAGCGGAAGCTCCCCTGTGAACTCCAGAACCTGTTCCAGAATATGGTGTGCCATCTCCCGCGGATTGTTTATTTCGGTTCCCTGAATCAAAGTTTCCATCAGAACATCCTGTTCACCTACCGGCAGCGCATCCATCACTCCATCCGTCATCATCACTACCACATCTCCGCTGGAAAGCTGTCTGGTGCAGCTTTCCACCTCCAGATTCTCCAATACCCCCAGGGGCAGACTGGAGGAAACGATCCTTTCTACCCGCCGTTCCTTTCCGCCTGCATATTTAATAAAAGTCGTAGATGCACCTGTTTTCACAAATTCGCATTGTCCCGTATACATATCAAATATACTCATATCGATAGTAGAAAAGCGTATCTCTTCCCGCCCAATCAGGAGCGCTGTATTCAAAAGCTTCAGAGCCATTTTGTGTGGAAAGCCTGCCGCCAGCATTTCCTCCAGCATCTCTACTACACGGGCGCTCTCCTGAAATGCTTTTTCACCGGAACCCATTCCGTCGGAAAGTACCGCGCCTTCTTTCCCACC
>DNJM01000226.1:615-21524 GCA_003489085.1 Lachnospiraceae bacterium | reverse complement strand
GCCTTCTTTCCCACCCGGCAGTTCCATCATTAAAAAGCTGTCTCCGGAGATTCTGTCACATCCTTTCCCCAGCTTTGCGACACCACGCAAAGTATAGTAGGAGGCTCCCTCCATACAAATGACCGTACAATATTCATTTCCCAGGATCGGCCTCTCATCCGCTTCCGGTACCATATTCCGGCCGGTACATTCTGACACCACCTTCACCAGTTCCTTTGTCGTCACACATTGCTCCCGCATCGCCTTTACCGTAACATGAATCTCATATCTCCCCCTTGCATTTACAAAAAACACACTGCTCAGCATCCGGATTCCGATCTTCTTCAGACGTACCTTCAGCTTCTTTTCCAGATGCTCGTCCACAAAAATGCTGTCCCCGATCTCCTTCGCAGCATCGCTCACTGCATCTGCAAATGCATCCAGCTGCCTTGCACAGCCTTCTCTGTGCTGTACCAGCCGGTTGTTCCACAACAGGGTCTGCTTTGCGTTCTGGAATGCCTCCAGCGTCTCCCTCCGGAATTCCTCCGGCCGCATACAGCGTTTCGCAAGCTTCCGGCTCATCTCCGTACTCAGATCTGCCCCGAACTTCTCCACTGTCTGCAGAACCTCGTAGATCAATTGATGGGTCTGCAGCTGATGAACTCCAAGGCAGTCTGCCCTGCCGGAACAGCCTTTGCATACTTTTTCCTGCACCTGCGCATAGATTTCCTCCACTTCTTCATGGCTGAACGAGGATCTGGCTCCTTCCAGATGCAGAAAAATCTGTGACAGATTCTTCAGGACATCTGCAAATTTGTCTATTCGTACGACGTATGGATTATGACTGACTGTGTCTTTTTCTCTGGTATTCTCCATCTCCCGTCCTCCTTGTCTTTTCTGAACTCACTTTTTTCCTATCTCCCGGAAAATATCCTGTCTGCAGAAATCCCCCGTTTCATAATGGAAAATGGCTTCCGGAAACCTGTCTGTCTCCGAAAGCCATCTTTGGTATTGTAAGTATTCTGTTTTGATCTCTGTTCTATTGCTCCGGCTTCAGTATGATCTCATTCGGATATACCAGCCCCAGCTTCTCACGCGCCACTTCTTCTATGTACTCCTGGGAACCAACATATTCCTGCATATCATCAATTTCTTCGGAGCGCTCCATCTCTTCTTCAAGCTGCGCCTGCAGTTCGTTCATCTGTTCCTTATATGCGTTGTTCTTTGCCTGCAATGACATAGCGCCAAATGCAATCACAATCACCAGCAAAAGCATCGTACAGCTGATTAAAAAGATACTCTGCTTGTGCTGACGCACCCGTTTTCTCTGACGTCTTGCGCGGCTCTTTTGTTTAATGCCCGCCATTCACTTCACCCTTATTATAATTTCTACCTGGTAATTGAAGTTTCTCTTTGGTATCTCACTCTATCTTATCGCGTTTCGCCGGAATTATCAACACCTTTTCCTCTTTTTCTCCGGAATTGTAAACATATTTTTCGACATATCCACGCGATCAGCCGCATCATCCCTGCACCGCCGATGGCACCGGCTATCACTCCCAATACAAAATACCACCGTATACTTCCATCGCTGGAATGGTACATCTGCATAAAAAGAAACAAAGCCATACTGATCCAGTACACCAGATCCTCCAGTGCAATCCAGACCAGATTATGGCTGATGATCCTCCGGAATATCCGGATAGCCGTATAAACTCCCCATACGAAGAATCCGGCCAGAAATGCCTCCGCGAAGACAGCCGCCTCTTTGCCGATTCCCAGCATCACCTGCTACCGGAAAAGCTTCGCAAAGAGATGCTCTCCCTGCCTGCCCGCCTGATTGATATCGGAATAGGCCACACTGTCGATATTCCCTGACAGGTCCACCTCTCCCTTTTCCAGGCTCAGCCGGTTGACATGCATATCGCTTCCTTTTACCATCAGCATCCCCTGTTCTGTCTCCAGAAGAATCTCATTCAGATCAAAGGAAAGTACATCCAGCACCCCCGTTACCATACTTGTTTTTCTATTATTGATTACCAGTTTATGCGCCTTTGCAATCTGTCTCTCTTCCATCATCATGCTCCCTTCTCCCGGCATACTGCCATAACTTGTTCAAGATATACTATGCAGACGGTCCGGGAGACATGCACACGAAAAAGAAGAATGTCCTACAAATATCGAAACAGATCCTTTGCCTCTTCCTTCTTGGTCGTATCCTGAATTGCCAGAACCTCTACCTTCACTGTCCTGGTACCAAAAAGAATCTCTATGATGTCACCCGGCTTTACCTTCACGGATGCCTTTGCCACAGTTCCATTTACCAGTACACGTCCGCCATCGCATGCCTCATTTGCAACAGTCCGCCGCTTAATCAGGCGGGATACCTTTAAAAATTTATCCAGTCTCATATCCTGTTCCTTTCCCTTTTTCCAGAGAAAAATGGCATTACAAGACAAGTGCTTATAATGCCATTTCATTACCTGGTTTTTATCCAAATGATCAGTCCGATTAGTTCAGAGCATCCTTTAATGCTTTTCCAGCCTTGAACTTCGGAGCTTTGCATGCGTCAATCTTCATTGTCTTGCCGGTCTGCGGATTTCTTCCCTCTCTGGCTGCTCTTTCGCTTACCTCAAATGTACCGAAGCCTACAACCTGAACCTTTCCGCCCTTTTTCAGTTCTTCCGTTACAACATCTACAAATGCCTTTAATGCTTTTTCAGAATCCTTCTTGGACAATTCTGCATTTTCAGCAACTGCTGCGATTAACTCTGTTTTGTTCATGGACTACTTCCTCCTCTTAGTTGAAACTAGCGATGCCGCATTGCATTCTACATACTCACACACAAAACGTCCTTTGACGTCTTTTCTAAGTATATACACCATCCTTTGGCTTTGTCAAGGTAAAATGTTGCATTTACAGCATCTTATCAATCATTTCCAGAATTGTTTTTCCAAGAGTCTGTGATTTCTGTTCTGCATCTTCCAGGGAAGCTCCTTTTACTCCATAATAGAACTTCACCTTCGGTTCTGTTCCGGACGGTCTTACGCAAACCCATGCATCCTGCTCCAGCTCATAATACAGTACATTGGATGTCGGCAGTCCGGTCGGTGTCACTTCGCCCGTTGCCATATCCCGAATCGTATCTGCCTGGTAGTCGCGTACCTTCTCTACCTTATATTCTGCAAATGCTCTCGGCGGTTCCTTCCGAAGGGTTTCCAAAATCTCCTGGATCTTTGCAAGCCCTTCGATTCCTTTCAGCGTAATGGACTGAATATCGTCTTTATAATATCCGTATTTCTCATATGCATCGATCATTGCATCCCAAAGCGTCTTACCCTGTGTCTTATAGTAAGCTGCTGCTTCACAAAGCGCCATCGTAGCAACAATAGCATCCTTATCCCTTGCATGAGTTCCGATCAGGCAGCCATAGCTCTCCTCAAAACCAAATGCATAATGACCTTTTCCGCTTGTTTCGAATCCGAGGATCTGCTGCCCGATGTATTTGAATCCGGTCAGCACTTCAATCAGACCGATGCCGTTCTGCTTTGCAATCGCATCTGCCATATTCGTGGTTACGATGGTCTTGATCAGATAGCTGTCTTCCGGCATCTTTCCGGCTTTGATCCGTTCTGTAATTTCATAATCTGCCAGCAGACATCCGGACATATTTCCGGTCAGTACTTTGTATTCACCGGACTTTTGATCCTTCACATATACCCCAAGACGATCCGCATCCGGATCGGTAGCCAGTACCAGATCTGCGTCTACTTCCCTGGCAAGCTTCAGACCCAGTTCGAAGGCTTCCTTCGCCTCCGGATTCGGATAGCTTACGGTCGGGAATTCACCATCCGGTAATTCCTGCTCTTTTACTACATATACATTTTCAAAGCCCAGTTCTCTTAAGATACGCCTTGCCGGAATATTACCGGTACCATGCAGCGGGCTGTATACAATCTTCAATTCCTTCTTTACCTGGTTAATGGCATCCTGATGGATCACCTGCTTCTTAAGCTCCGCAATGTAGGCATCGTCAATTGCAGCGCCGATTACCTCATACATATCTGCCGCCTTTGCTTCTTCAAGTCCCATCGTCTTACAGGTATCATGCTTCTCTACTGCATTTACCTCAGCCATGATTCCCTTATCATGCGGCGGTGTAATCTGTGCACCGTCCTCCCAGTATACTTTATAGCCATTGTATTCCGGCGGATTATGGCTTGCCGTAATATTAATGCCTGCGATGCAGGACAATTTGCGTACCGCATAGGATAACTCCGGTGTCGGACGAAGCGATTCAAAAACATACGCCTTAATTCCATTTGCCGCCAGACAAAGTGCAGCCTCATCTGCAAATTCAGGAGACATACGGCGGGAATCATAAGCAATAGCGACTCCACGATCCTTTGCACCATACTTTGCAATGTAATTTGCAAGTCCCTGGGTAGCCTTGCGCACCGTATAAATATTCATACGGTTTGTTCCTGCACCGATGATACCTCTCAGTCCTGCGGTTCCAAATTCAAGATCTTTATAAAAACGCTCTTTGATCTCTGCATCCTGCCCGGCAATATTCTTTAATTCTTCCTTGGTTGCTTCATCAAAATATGGATTTTCCAACCATTCCTGATATTTTTCCTGATAGTCCATCTTTTTCGTACCTCCTGGTTTATTTCAAATGTACAGCACATTTATTGCTATAATTATACACCAGTTTCCTATAAATGAAAAGCAAATATCTCCTCCAGGAAGCGCCTTTTCCGGTCCGTTTCCCGCACTGCTGCCAGCAGTTTCTCCAGGCTCTTTTCCGGTACTTTTGCTTTATTGGACTGATAATATGCATTGGCTACTTTAAAAAATTTCTCCGGATAGGCCAAGCGAAGCGCCAGATAGGTCATTTCCCATGCCGCAATCGGGTGAATCAGCGTGTAGGAATGGATCATCTGCTCTCCAAGGAAGGGGTCCCACTGATGCTTCTCCAGAAGCTTCCGCATAAAGTAATACAAATCTGCAGACTGTACATCCATTCTGAAATTGTCAAAATTCACCGTAGCGATTCCCATCGGCAGCATCAATATATTATGGTAATTATAATCTCCGTGAACGATTGCTTCACAGTCCGGCTCCGCAGCCGCCGCCCTGGTCGATTCCATTCTTTTCAGTCTCGCCGTTGCCCGATCGGCAATCTCATACATCTGCTCGAAATATTTCAGGAATGCCATCTCGAACTCACCTTTCCCCGTGCGCTTCCGGATAAAAGCACGGATCTTTTTCAGCTCCCTGTTATGCAGTTCGAATTCTTCCAGAAGCCCCTGACTTTCTGGAATCACTTCCTCCGTCGGAAGCGGCAGCTTCAGAATATTATGCAGGTACGCCAGATTTCTCACTGCTTCCATAATTTCATAATCCTTTTGTACATTGCACTCCCTTCCATTGAACCAGCGTTTTACAATATAGCAGTCTCCATCTTCTGCCGCCGTAACAAGCTTTCCTTCCCGATTTCTGACCGGAAGATCCGTATTCGGGTAACCATTTTCTGCAAGCTGCTTTCCCAGAAGCTCCAGAAGCTCCATTTTATGCTCTGAAGCAGCTGTCTTTTTCAACAGCAGCGGCCCCCGATCGGTGTCCAGAAGATACACACCTCGTCCTTTTCTCGTATTCCCTGTCTCTATATCATACTGCTCCAGAATCTCTAATTCATATTCCTTCATGACCGTCCCCTCATTCCTGTTTTCATATTCTTTCTAATTTATGAAAGGGAGGCTGAAAGTATGTAAAAAAAGACGGCTGCGCCCATACACAGCCATCTTTTTCTTCTTTTCTCTATTTTTTCATCCTGTCCTTCAGCAGCTTCAGAAGGATCTGCTTCTCATTCTTCTGCGGATCGGTCAGAACCTGCTCCAGGAGCCAGTTCAGCGATGCGCCGATCTGCTTCCCGGCCGGAATGCCTGCTTCCAGAAGATCTGCTCCACTTACCGCCAGCTCTTTTAAAGAAATGCAGTCGCCGCGTTTTCTGATCTCCTGATCATATTGTCTGATCTGTTCCAGATTCGCCAGCTTTTCGGCCCGGCGATACTCGCTCTGCCCCAGAATATCTGCCTGCTTCAATTCTATATAATACGGGAACAGTTTCTTGCCAACCGCATGCATCGTCCGGCGTACTGTCTCAGGCGTCGCCGCCGTCTTATAATAATCGTCATGATGCCGTACCAGACAGGCAGTCCTTCGCAGTGTATCGTTATCGAATTTCAGACGCCTGAGGATCTTTCTCGTCAGTTCCTCACTTTTGAGAGCATGCCCTGTAAAATGTGCCACACCCTTCTGATCCACCGTCTTTGTATCCGGTTTTCCGGTGTCGTGCAGCAGTGCGGCCAGGCGCAGGATTTTCTCCGGTCTTACATGGCACATGACCCGAACCGTATGCTCGCCGACAGAATACATATGATGCGGCGTCTCCTGCGCTGTCTCCATCATACGATCAAACTCCGGAAGAATGATGCGGGTAATGCCCAGCTCATATGCTTCCCGGATCTGTTCCGGATGCGGCGAAACCAGCAGCTTTACAAGCTCTGCCTGGATCCTTTCGGCACTGATCTTCGAGAGATTGCCTGCCAGCTCCCGAACCGCATCCTTCGTCTCTTCTTCTACCGTAAAGCCCAGCTGTGCAGCGAATCTGACAGCACGCAAGATCCGCAGCGCATCCTCTCCGAACCGCTCCTTCGCACATCCGACACAGCGAATCACTCCCTTTTCCAGGTCTCTTTCCCCTTCAAAAAGATCCACCAGCCCGGCAGTCTCATTATAAGCCATAGCATTGATCGTAAAATCGCGTCTCTTAAGATCCTCCGAAAGACTTCTGGTAAAGGTCACTTTCTTCGGATGCCTGCAGTCACGATACTCCCCATCCACCCGGTATGTGGTTACCTCGAAACCCTCACCGTCCAGGAGAACCGTTACCGTGCCGTGCTCAATACCGGTATCCACTGTGCGGGAAAACAGACTTTTCGTCTCTTCCGGTGCTGCAGAAGTTGTGATATCCCAGTCCTGTGGTATGCGCCCGAGAATGGAATCACGGACACAGCCGCCAACCGCATAAGCTTCAAAACCATGCTCCTGCAGGGTATGAATAATTCTGTTTACTTTCTGCGGCAATAGAATCCTCATACGGCTATGTCCTCCTTCTCCTGTTTTAATATTTTAATATGCTTTGCCCCAGTATACCATGCTTCTGGCCGGTTTGCCGCAGCAGACACAGGTATCGGACAGATGCTGCTGTTCTTCCGGAATACATCTGGAGGTTACGCCGCCAGTCATTTCCTTGATCTGCTTCTCACATTCCTCACAGCCGCACCACATAGCTTTGATGAAGCCCGGTTTATTCTGTGCCAGGTCAATCATTTCATCCATAGTCGTAGCTTCATAGATTCTTTCATCCCGGTATACCTTCGCACGGTCATACATCTCCTTCTGCATGGTCTCCAGAATACCGTTCAGACGATCCGTTATCTCATCCAGTGATACAACAATCTTCTCTCTGGTATCACGACGCACCACAACCACCTGATTCTTCCCGATATCCTTCGGTCCGATCTCGATACGGGTCGGAATACCAACAATCTCCTGCTCACTGAACTTCCATCCCGGACTCTTCTCCGTCATATCGATATCCGCACGGTAGCCTGCTGCCTTAAGTGCTGAAAGCAATTCATTTGCCTTCTCCAGTACTCCTTCCTTATGCTGTGCTACCGGAATCACACGTACCTGAACCGGTGCGATTCTTGGAGGAAGCACGATACCACTGTCATCCCCGTGAACCATGATAATTGCGCCGATTATTCTGGTAGAAAGTCCCCAGGAAGTCTCATACACACTCTTTAACTGGTTATCCTTATCCAGGTATTTAATCTCAAATGCATCTGCAAAGCCGCTGCCGAAGAAATGGCTGGTACCGGACTGCAGCGCCTTTCCGTCATGCATCATCGCTTCAATCGTATAGGTATCCTCTGCGCCTGCGAATTTCTCACTGTCTGTCTTGCGGCCCGTCAAAAGCGGAATCGCCAGATCCTCCTCCACAAAAGCTCTATACACCTGCAGCATAGTCAGAGTTCTCTGCTCCGCCTCTTCATAGGTTGCATGAATCGTATGCCCCTCCTGCCACAGGAACTCTCTGGAACGCAGGAATGGTCTTGTTGTCTTCTCCCAGCGGAGCACAGAGTTCCACTGATTCCACACCTTCGGCAGATCACGGTAGGACTGCACGGTCTTGCTCCAATAATCGCAGAACAATGTCTCTGAGGTTGGACGGATACACATTCTCTCCTGCAATGGCTCCATACCGCCGTGCGTTACCCAGGCCACCTCCGGTGCGAAGCCTTCCACATGATCTTTTTCCTTCTGCAGCAGATTTTCCGGAATCAAAAGCGGCAGATATACATTCTCTACGCCTGTTTCTTTAAAACGTGCATCCAGATCCTTCTGAACATTTTCCCAGATGGCATAACCATTTGGTTCATAGATCAGACATCCCTTTACACTGGAATAATTACAGAGCTTTGCTTCCCGCACAACATCCGTATACCATTGTGCGAAGTCTTCCTCCCGGGAAGTGATCGATTCCACTAATTTCTTTTCCTTAGCCATGGTCTTCTCCTTTTCTTTTCCATTGATTCTATTATATCGGTATACAGGGAACGTATCCTGTCTGCAAAGGATTTCCGGCATCGCATAAATAAAACCGCCGGCATCTTCCGTCCCCCAAAAGGGACCGAACATCTCGGCGGTACCACCCTAATTAACTGCATCTGCAGTTCTCTCATTCTACCCATCTAACGCCGGGTCTGCGCCGCATTTCTGCGGAGGCTCCAAGGACCGGTTCCACATGATTCCCGTAAGAGCCTCCCACCTGCCGCTCTCTCTCTGGGACGTTCCTCACATGTACTATTTCTTATCATTGCCCGTAAATATATCTGATTATCCGTTATTCTAAAATAATTTGCCCGGTTTGTCAAGGTCGATAATTTTTTATCGCAGCAGAATATATACAAAAAATGCTGCATAAATCACAATAAACAGTGCTCCCTCTCCCCGCTTCAGCACACGCTTGGTAACTGCACAGAAATATACAACAAGACTTGCTGCAATCAGAATGATTGTATCATAAATCGCTGTCGGTGCTACTGCAATTGGGAAAATTGCAGAGGAAGCACCCAAGATCAGCAGAATATTGAAAATGTTGGAGCCTACTACATTGCCAAGCGCCAGATCATTTTCACCTTTCCCTGCTGCCACCATGGAAGTAACAAGCTCGGGCAGACTGGTTCCCAGGGCTACGATCGTAAGTCCGATAAATGTCTGACTCATGCCGAAGCGCACGGCAATTTCGGTAGCAGAATCCACTACCAGATCCCCGCCGATCACAATACCGATCAGACCGGCTATGATAAAGACAGCACTCTTTCCCGGTGAAAGCGGCTTCATATCCTCCTCCGGTTCAATGAGCTTGCCTTCCCTTCGATACTCCAGGGCCTGCCGTATCGTACTATACAGATAGTAGATAAACAGCGTCAGCAGAACAAGGCCACTGAATCTTCCCAGTATAAAAGAGCCTTTCCCACTGACCAATCCGGAAAATGCTTCCCTCTGAATCGGCTTCCACATCAACAACAGCAGAACCGCCGTAATTACTATGGAAAATGGAAATTCCTTTTTAATGACGGACCATTTCGTTTTTACCGGCTGCACCAGCGCACTTGCACCGAGTACTACCAGGAGATTAAAAATATTAGACCCAATGACATTGCTGACAGCCAGATCATTCTTGCCCTGCAGCGCTGCCGTAATACTGACAGAGGCCTCCGGCAGACTGGTTCCGAATGCAACCACTGTAAGTCCGATAATAATCGTCGGAATCCGCAGCAGCTTTGCCACGCTGGAACTGCCATCTACGAAGAAATCCGCCCCCTTGATCAGCAATACGAATCCTACTATAAGCCACACATACACTACCATCTTCTCTTCCTCCACTCCTTCAGGTTCTCCATAAAATGAAAAAACTTTTATTGCCGCCTTTCGGTATCCCTTTTCCAGATACAAAAAACAACAATAAAAGTCTCGCTAATTGCCAACACGGTCCGGATTATTATAACAATAATCGAGCTGACGAATCCGCATTACACCGAATGTCCATTCAATGGAAGCTACTCCCTTTTACTGAATTCAGTGTAGCCGTATGTCCCGAAAATGTCAAGAAAAATATCATTTTTCATTGTTTCCCTGTCTTCGGGCAAGAAATTCCGGACAGATCTCAAAGGTCAGCTGCTTTCCTGTCTTCGGATGACGGAAGGTCAGCCGGTATGCACAAAGGGCGATCTGCTGCCATTTTCCTTCTCTGCTTTCCTTCGCTGCTTCCGGATGATACCGGGTATCGCCCAGGAGAGGATATCCTGCGTGTGCCATCTGCACACGAATCTGATGATGCCGCCCCGTCTTCAAATGAATCCTTACCAGGGAGATCTCCTCCGGAATGCCGTCTCCTGTCTGATTCTTTTCTTCGATGACCTCATAAGACAGCTCAGCACGTCGGGCATCTGCTGTTCCTTCCGGTACAACACAGGATGTATTGGTACGCCCGTCCTTCCGCAGCCAATCCACCAGCACGCCTCTCTTTTCCGTCGGCCGCCCGGTAACCAGCGCCAGATATTCCTTGGCAAAGCCGTCCTTCTGAAGCTGCCTGCTGAGCTCTGCCGCAGCTTTTTTCGTTTTTGCAAATACCAGAATCCCGGAAACCGGCTGATCCAGCCGGTGAATCACCGCCAGATATGGTTCCTTGGTCCGATCCGCCTTATATAACTCATTTTTCAGAATGCTTACCAGATCCGGCTCCGAAACGCGGCTGGTCTGTGTCGCAACCTTTGCCGGTTTGACACAGACCAGTATGGTATCATCCTGATATAAAATCTCAGGCTGTTTCATGTGATATTTCCTCCGCGAAACCTCCATGACATCTGCCATAGATTAGTGAGTGGTTCCGCCTGCCGGATCCGCGATGTCTGCTTCGTTCTGCACCGTTGCTTCAATCGCATATTCCAGAGTTTTTGCAATGTCCTGCAGAGACATGGACGGCATTCCGTTCGCTTTTCCTACCACCTGCTCACATGCAAATGGTACATGGATAAAGCCTGCACGGATATTCGGATACTTTGTAGCAGCCATATGCAGTACATTGTACATAACACAGTTGCATACATAGGTACCGGCACTGTAGGATACATGGCACGGAAGGCCATGCTCACGTACATTCTTTACAATTGCATTGACCGGAATGGTAGCAAAGTATCCAACCGGACCGTCTTTCTGTAACGGCTCACCCATTGGTTTCTCTCCTGCGTTATCCGGAATTCTGGCTTCTACCAGGTTGATTCCTACTTTTTCGATCGTCACACAGGAACGTCCGCCTGCCTGTCCGACATTGATTACAACATCCGGATGATGCTCTTTAATACCTGCTTCTACAGCCGGGCCGCTCTTGGAGAATACGGTAGGGATTTCCAGTTTAATGATTTCTGCTCCTGCAATGGTATCCGGCAGTAATTTTACTGCTTCATATGCCGGATTGACTGTTTCTCCACCGAATGGATCAAATCCTGTAATTAAAATTTTCATGGTTATCTTCCTCCTTTTATATCATTAATATACCACCGGTTCCGGTATAATAATCTTTCCCTGCTGCATAATCTGTCTGTTATCTGTATAAATATCCGGCTCCAGGCATACCAGATCAAAATGTCCATTGGCATTCTGTACGCCTCCCAGTGCAATATTTCTGCCCAGTCCGATGTGGAAGGTACCGTATGCGGATTCGTCTTCAATATAACAGTTTCCTAGACACTGGGAGTAGGAATTCAGGCCAATCCCGAATTCCCCTCCGATATAAATTCTTGGATCTCTGTATTCTTCCATATAAGCCTTCAGCCTTCTTCCGGTCGGCGTCTCTTCGATCTCAATGATCCTGCCCTCCTGAAAGAGGATCCGGGTCGGCTCTTCGGCACGTCCGATGTACCCGAGCGACCCGTCCACGACCATAATTCCTTCCGATTTCGTCTCCTCAATCGGCACATAAACTTCAATGCTTGCGGAAGAAGATCCCTTTCCATCTCTTAAAACACCATTGAAAAATCCCGGTTCCCTGCCTTCTTTATAAAGCTTCAGATCCGTTCCCGCCGGTGTTGTCACATGAATTCTGGATGAACAGCGAAGATATTTCATAATCAGCTTAGCCATCATGCGGCTTTTCTTGGTATCCATCGTCAGAAAATCATATTCCAGCATGGATCTCCCGTCATTCGTGGAAAGTGGAAGCGAAAGGAACTTCTTTCTGCGTTGTATCGCCCGCTTGGCCGCTTTTGTCGTGACCAGCGAATACTCTGTGGCAGCAATCACCGCAGTATACGGATCAAAAATCTCTTCATTGGCATCAAAAAATACTCCTACATGTCTTCCTGTATTCTCCACCACCAATAACTTTACCGAGTTCGTCCGTTCCTCCGCTATCTTTCGGAGCAGTTTGGCCTCTGGAAGATGTTCCTGCGATGTTACAATCAGCAGCTTATCCCAGGGTTTTACACGCACCCATTTCTGAATGATAATTCTGGCTCCACGTTCCATATCCTCTTTCATTTAATTCATCCGTCCTCAAATCAGTTTTATTCTACTTGAAGGCAATCATGTAGCAGATCTGTACGGTCAGCATAATCACTGCAACGACAACCTGATTCTTGATAACGCCCCAACGATCCTTCATGTTCAGAATCGCTACCGGAACGATATTGAAGTTGGCTGCCATTGGTGTACATAAGGTACCACAGTAACCACTGGTCAGCGCCAGCATACCGATGATAACCGGATTTGCACCATACGCCAGAACGAACGGTCCGCCGATACCTACGGTCATAACCGTGATCGCTGCAAATGCATTACCCATAATCATGGTGAATAATGCCATACCAATAGCGAATACAATAATACCTACGTTTACATTGCCTTTCGGAACTACTTTTCCTACGATCTCTGCAACCACATCACCAACACCTGCCTGGGTAAATACACCGCCCAGACAAGCCAGTAACTGCGGCAGCATACTCAGAGGCCCCATCAGAGACAGGAAACGCTCAGAGTCATCTAAGAATACCTTCGGTTTATTGTCCTTATTATAGCACATCAGAACGATAACCGCTACAGCCACGCCCATAGTAATACAGAACATGGAGCTGATGTTACTGGTCAGGGCAAAGAACAGAGAGAAAATAGCTACTGTAAAAGCAGGGATAAAGATCTTCATACCGATCTTGCCATAAGTCTGCTTTGTATATTCCTTCGTCGGATCGTCTACCCTACCGCGCTTTACCTTCTTGAAGATCGGCGGCAGACACATAATGATAACCAGCGCACCGGATACCTTCGCCGGCAGCCAGGTACCTAATGCAGTTACAATACCGAATGAACACCAGAATACGGCCGTACCGATCCTGGACGGATTTTCTTCATCCCGCAGGTTCTTAATTCCTGCATAAAAAGCAATCAAGCCAACAATAACCCACACGAACGGAAGTAAAATATTCGTATTAATTTCCGGATTAATCTGTATAAATTTTAAAGCATCCATGGATACATCCCCCTTCTCTATTTCTTCGTTCCTTTAGCGCCATAATACTTCTTCATCAGCTTCTTATCCTTGATCAAGAAGAATACACATGCTACAACCAGTGCGATCAGCGCAATCGGGATCTCTGCTGCCGCCAGCTCGATCAGCTCCACTTCATAGCCTAAGGTAGCTAATGTACCCTGAACCAGAATACCGCCTGAACCGCCTACGAACAGAACCTGGAAGAAGAACCATGTAATATTTTCCATAGCGGCTACCATACCCTTTACGTCTTCCATGTGATCTTCATTTGCTTCATAGCCATGGCTGGTTACCGCACCCTCTGCCATCGGCATGAATACCGGACGGATGAATCCAGCTACACCGCCAAAACCGGTATTAAATGCGCCAAACACAGCACGCAGAACACCGAATGCACAGATCAGACGGCCTGCTGTAGCACCCTTTACCTTACGCATCAGGTCTGCTGCTGCTTCCTTCAGACCATTTCTTTCCAATGTACCTGTTATCAGCAGCACCATAACGAAAATCGCCATACTTCTGTTTGCTACGAAGTTCGTACCTACAGATTCCAGGAATCCTCCTACACCAAGACCTCCCACAATTGCAGTGGAAACCAGTGCCAGGAAAATGATGAGGATGGAATCCAGCTTCAGAGCAAATCCAACCACTACAATTAAGACACCAATCAATTTGATAAGTTCCATATAGATTTTCCTCCTTTGAAATATATTAAAAATTTATCTTTCCATCAGACACTTAGACAATCATCGGACGTTGTCTTACATATCTGGCGAAAATTCGTTCCTCACGGCACATGCAGTCACAGGCATAGATCTGTTTCGCCTGCATCAGCATCTGAATCGTTGCTTCATCATGTGCCACGTGTGCTCTTGCACACAAATTCAGATACTCTCCCTGGGCCGTTTCATCCGCTACCTCACTGGTATAGGCCACCGTCGTAATCCACGGGAATCGGATAGACGGATAACGATGCGCCGGATCAGCTGCAAACGGAATCCAGTAGTTAATCATATTTTTATAATAATCCGCCGGGAAGAGCTTCGGCATCCAGGCATGAGCATATTTTTCAAACTGCGCGCTCCATTCCTGGTTCCACCTTGTCATCTCCTCATCCTCTGCGATCTTATCTGCAATGACATCCTCCATCTTTTTATTAACCGGATAATTTTCTTTATATTCCGGATCGGTAACATACCAGAAATAGCCATACAGAAGCGATCTCGGCAGCCAGAAGCCTTTATAGGAAGGAGAAGTATAACCTGAGAACTGCTGCTCCCATTCATGGCTCGGCACGCCGTGGTTGTCCACGATCATATCCGGTACATATCTCTCAAAAAGTCTTGTCAGTCCCATGGCCTCACTGTGGATTGTATCCTGCTGGAAATGTTCGCGATAGAATTCCTTGCCTAGTGAATTGAACCGTGCCACATGGAACTTCCAGTACGGATGCTCCTTCTGCAGTTCATAATGAATTGCAGCTCCGTCCACATTCTCCATCGGCACCAGAACCAGATTCAGCTGATCCGGCAGTTCCCGGTAGCACTCCTCTGTCAGCAGCTTTTTCAGCAGAATAAAGGCCGCATTGGTACTGGACACCTCATTCGCATGATGTCTGGCATTGATAATCTCACTCGGATATTTTGTCAGCCGTTTCGTCATGGAAAGACAGCCTGTATACTCCGGCTTCAGCCAGACAGCATACAGCTCCCGTCCGGTATAGGAACGTGCTGTCCGGTATACCTCAATTCCCGGCACCTGCTTCAGTTCTTCTATAATCTCCCGATACATCTCGTAGCTGATCAGTTCATGCTCGTGCAGATCAATCTCCGTAATCTGCTTTTCTTTTGCCAGCTTCTTTGGCTGCGGTACCTTTGCCTCACAGATCTCTCCCCGTGCATCCGCAAAACGCAGTACCTCTACACAACCCATCTGTTCACCGGATGCCAGTACCCCCTGCTCCAGAAGCGCTGCATACGCCTTCAGCACCGCCGGCTCCACGCCGGATACCTGTACCGTGGCCGCTATCTTTTTCTTTTCATAGGACAGCCTGCTGATCTTCAGTTCCACACTGTCTCTTTCTTTCTGTTCGCAGACCACATCCTGTCCGTGCAGAATGCATGCCTTTTCCTTCAGCTGCTCGAACAGTGTTACCTTGAATACCGGCCGGCCTTCTCCACTATGAATCTGTGGCAGAATCAGTCCCGGTGCATCCAGTACCTCATTAATCTTCTTTATACCATAATTTTTAAAATAGTCGCTGCCCGTAAAGTACATATCCTCATGCAATGCATCCAGCGGAGAAATCAGATCCTCCCGGCATCCGACACGGTAATCCGGCTCACTTGCCGTTACATCCAACAGCAGTTCATGGAAGAATGGCTGCAGCTCTTTTTGCGGCGCTCCGCCTGTCTTCTGCTCAATATATGCTTTGCAGTCCGGCAGCACCTCTGCCTGATAAATATCCCAGATTTCCTCCAGGTCCGTGCGAATCTGCCGGAAAAGCTTCTCCTGTCCGTTGATCCAGACCTGAATATAACCGGTTGACGGATGAACCTTGCCCATATTCGGGTATTCATCCATATATGTACGTTCCGAAGCCTGTGCCTGATAGGAGGCTTCATAATATGTCTCTTCACCTTTCACTGCCCGGCAAAGATATGTCAGCTCTTCCGTTCCCTCATAGGCTGCAAATACAACCTGTTCCCGTTCGATTCCAAGAGCTTCTACCAGAACATCCTCGATCGGATACAGCTCCTGCAGATATCGAATCGGCAGATCGAACCATCTCTCCGGATCCTCCTCATTAAAGCTGTAATAAGATGGAGTTGCTCCATTTTCATCCAGCCATTCCGTCTGTCCTTCCGGCAAGAATGGTTTAAAACAGATCTCGATCCGGTCCGGTTTCTCTCCGGCTGCCTGTACCGCCGGGATCACCACTTCATCGATCCAGGAAAAGCCCTGCTTATAAGCACAGATCAATTCCATGCCGGAAAGCGCGGCTCCCTTTGCTTCCACGGCTTCCTTCACTTTGCCGCAGATCAGCTCCCGAACCTTCTTATCCTCACTGAGAGCACCGGCCACTCTGACCTGATCCCCCTGCTTCAGCTGCGGATAAACTTCCTCTTTTAATATATCTTCAAATGTATCTACTTCCCAGGGAAGCTCATACGTTTTCTCATATACCTTACGACCGGATTTATAATTATAAAATGTGGTATCTGAAAAATGCTCCTGCTGCTCCTTTGTCATCTCCGGCGTTCCATATACCTCATATTGGCCCGGATGCTCTGCTTTATTCGCAGCCAGATAAGCAAGCTGCCCATCCGCATTCCGCATACAGAAATCATCTGCCATATCCAAAAGAACATCTCTCCAGGCACGCATTCCATTTACCTGTGGGAATGTCTCGCAGATTCTTGCTGTAAATTCTTCCAGCTCTGCACCGGTTCCGCGAAGATGCACACGAACGATGCCATCCCTCTCTTCGAGCACCATTTCCGTCTGTTCCGCCGCTTCGAACACAACCGCATTCCCTGCATAACCCTCTTCCGCTACAATGGAGCCTTCGTACCCGGTTGTTTCCATTCCAAAGCGAAATGCCAGATTGCAGGCAGCCGTCAGAATCGATTCATCCATCTGTTCCGGCAGTACCAGCTTTACATCCAGCCTGTCCGGAAGAAGATCATGATCCTCGTCCTTCAAAAAGATGCCCGTCCGGAAGATTCCCTCCAGTCCCTTTTCCTTTCTGAAATCCAGATCAAATATCGGTCCTGGGTGTGCCGATGCCGGCTCATAGCCTTCCGGCAGTGGTTCCGCCGTAAGCTTCCACAGATTCTCAAGCTCCTCCGTCGTCTTCGGAACCGGAATCGTACCCTCTTCGGAAAATACCGGGAAAGTTGCTGCTTCTGTCTGGAAACCAAGCAGCAGAGCTGCATCTATGGCAAGCCTTATCTGTCCACTGTCAGTCAAATTTGTTTTCTTTAGTTTTTCCATCTTTTTCCTCCCGAGATCAAACTCTATTCCGTACTACGTTCTTGTCTCATATTTTATCACACTATCTCATCAGGAGCAAATACTTTCTTTTTTTCATCAGGTATGTTAGTATATTGATATATCATTGATACTTAAAAGGGAATTTTGTATGGAACAGAAATTAAAAAAGAGCGCCAAGGAAAAGATTATGGAAACCTCCTGGGAACTTTTCCTGACGCAGGGATATGAAGAAACTACCATCTCACAGATTTTGGAACAATCCGGTACCTCCAGGAGTGCCTTTTATCATCATTTTCACGGAAAAGACGAACTGCTTTTTAGTCTTGCCTATAAAAATGATACCGATTATGACCACTGGCTGAAAGAATGTGATCCGACTCTGCACACCGTTGACAAGCTGATCTCCTTCAATCGCTTTGTATTGGAAACCGTAGAAGACTCTCCTTATAAGATTCTGTATCCATACCTCTACGGTCTTCAGGTTGCGACCACCGGCACGCGGCACATTCTGAATCAGGAGCGCCGCTATTACCGGATTCTGCGGTCCATACTGAAACAGGGCATGGAAAACGGTGAGATCCGAAGCTCCTCTTCCTATGCCGAGCTGACAAATATGATCACCGGCTTCCAGATCGGTATCATCTATAACTGGTGTCTTCAGAAGGAATGCTTTTCTCTTCTGGAATACGGACAGAAGCTTCTTCTTCCGTTTCTGGAATCCCTTCGGGCTGTCCCTGCTGAGAAGTAACCCGATGTTCAACAGATGTTAGTCAAAAAAACCGGAAAACAGCTGTGTTTACAGCCTCGTTTTCCGGTTTTTTCAGAATCATCTCAGATCCTTTCTTCTCTTACTCTTCTTCCGGTTCCTCCAGCAGAACTTCTTCATACTTTTTCAGAATCAGTGTCTGGATCCTGTCTCTTGTTCCGGAATTAATCGGATGTGCAATATCTCTATATTCCCCATCCAATGTCTTTTTGCTCGGCATTGCAATAAAAAGTCCTTTTTCACCTTCAATTACTTTAATATCATGAACTACAAATTCATCGTCCATCGTTATCGAAACAACGGCCTTTAACTTACCCTCTTTTGCTACTCTCCGTACGCGCACATCTGTAATCTGCATACACCTAAGCCCCTTTCCTCACTACTGTACCGTTCCCCCCGCTACAGTGCATATCTCTCGTTTTTTTCGACAACTACCTTAATGCCATTTTCACCTACATGGCGCGTATTTGCGCGTATTGTATCGCGGCTCTCTACGATACAGTTCTCTATGTATGTATTGTCACCAAGATAAACATCGTTTAGAATAATAGAATTCTTGATCACACAGTTATTCCCGATAAAGGTTCTCTTAAACAGGATCGAATTCTCAACTGTACCATTGATAATACAGCCGCTTGCCACAAGGCTGTTCTTCACCACCGAACCCGGATTATATTTCGCAGGCGGCAGATCGCTCACCTTGGAATAAATATCCGGATAGGTTTTAAAGAAGTAATTTCTTACCTCCGGCTTCAGGAAGTCCATATTGGTTTTATAGTAGGCATCTACAGTAGAAATATTGCTCCAGTATGCATCCATCTTATAACCATAAATTTTCTTCAGATTCTTATAGCGGATGAGGATATCATTTACAAAGTCATGCCTGTCTTCTTCCGCACACAATTCAATCAACTCGATCAGAAGCCTCCTGCGGATGATATAGATACCCGCGGAGATCATATTGCTCTTTGCAACCATCGGCTTCTCTTCAAATTCTTCAATCCGCATATCTTCATTCATACGGATAATTCCGAATCTGGTAGCATCGTCATCCGGCTGCAGCTCCTTACATACCACCGTGACATCCGCTTTCTTTTCAATATGGTATTCCAGCACCTTATTGTAATCCATTTTATAAACAGCATCTGCCGATGCAATGATGACATACGGTTCATGGCTGCGTTTCAAAAAATCAAGATTCTGATAAATGGCATCTGCGGTTCCGCGGTACCAGTCTCCATTTTCTGCCGTAATGGTCGGCGTAAAGGTAAACAGACCGCCCTGCTTTCTTCCAAAGTCCCACCATTTTGAAGAGCTTAAATGCTCATGCAGGGATCTGGAATTGTACTGTGTCAGTACTGCAACTCTTTGTACATGGGAATTTGTCATATTGCTCAGTGCAAAATCAATACTCCTATAGCTGCCTGCAATCGGCATGGCTGCTACCGCACGCTTATGGGTCAGCTCACGCATTTTTCTGTTATTCCCACCTGCCAAAATGATTCCTACTGCTCTCATAACCGTTCACCTGCCTTAATCAATGTCTCTCCGCTTTCCAGCATTCCGTTCGGATAGTCCTCCTTTACCGTCACACCGCTGATGGCCGTATTTTTGCCGATCTGCACGTCTGCCGGAATGACCGTATTCTCACCGACCGTAACAAGACCGAAAGCATAGATATCCGGTTTCACTTTATTCGGAACATCGGCGCCAATTCCCATTACCACGTTGCTTCCTACCGTAACATTCTCCGCCAGGATTACCTTGTCCACTACACAGTTCTCCTGAATCACAGTTCCTTTCATGATGATGGAATCTCGAATCACCGTTCCCCTGCCGATCGTAACGCCGGAACCAATCACAGAATTATGTACTTCGCCGTAAATCTCGGTTCCATCGCCGATAATACTGCGTTCAATCACTGCCTCCGATGCGATATACTGCGGTGGAATAATATCGCTCTTGGTATAGATTCTCCAGAACTCCTCGTATAAATTAAACTCCGGAATAATATCAATCAGTTCCATATTGGCTTCCCAATAAGAACCAAGCGTTCCTACATCCTTCCAGTAGCCATTATACTCATACGCAAACAGTCTCTTTCCATTGGAATGGCAGTAAGGAATGATATGCTTTCCAAAGTCACATCCCGGCTGCCCGGAAAGTTTGATCAGAGCATCCTTCAAAACCGGCCAGCTGAATATGTAGATCCCCATAGACGCCAGGTTACTGCTCGGCTTTGCCGGCTTCTCCTCAAATTTCTGAATCCGGCTCTCATCGTCCGAAACCACGATACCAAAACGACTGGCCTCCTCCATCGGAACCGGCATAGCCGCAATCGTAACATCCGCATTATGCTCTTTATGGAAGTCCAGCATTACCTCATAGTCCATTTTATAGATATGGTCTCCGGACAAAATCAGTACATAATCCGGATTATAGCTTTCCATATATTCCAGATTCTGATAAATCGCATTTGCCGTACC
>DNJM01000226.1:0-328 GCA_003489085.1 Lachnospiraceae bacterium | reverse complement strand
CTGATAAATCGCATTTGCCGTACCTGTATACCATTCGCTGTTCGTACTCTTCTCATAGGGCGGGAGAATCGTTACACCACCGATATTCCTGTCCAGATCCCACGGAATTCCAATTCCGATATGTGTATTCAAACGTAACGGCTGATACTGGGTCAGTACACCGACCGTATCAATACCAGAGTTAATGCAGTTACTAAGCGGAAAATCGATAATCCGGTATTTTCCTCCGAATGCGACTGCCGGCTTTGCCACTTTTGCCGTCAGCACACCCAGCCGGCTGCCTTGTCCGCCGGCGAGCAGCATAGCAATCATTTCTTTCTTGATCATG
>DNJM01000212.1:610-5084 GCA_003489085.1 Lachnospiraceae bacterium | reverse complement strand
CACTGAGCCACTCGTGCATTCATTTGTTCACCAGAACAATAAATACTATACTATAATTTTTCGGATTTGGCAACCACTTTTTTCAAAAAATCACTTTTTTCTCAAAGTCAGAACATTGGCGGAATGCATCTCTATTTTCAGAAAATACATCCGCCCTGTTCTTTTCTATCTTAGTAACCCAGCTCTTCCCCGATCAGAATCACCTTGATCCGTCCATTGTGTCTGGACCGTCTGGTCACTACAATCTCACAGCACATACAGCCCGGTGACTGACAGTCCCCGCACACACCATTGATTTCGCATGGAGTATTCGTATGTAATCTGGCTGCATTGGCCGGTGAAGACGTATTACGGATCCTCGGTACGGCGCTTTCAATATCAGCCACTACCTTATTCATTCCCGCCAGTACAATGACATGCTGCGGTCCATGAATCAGACATGCCACACGATTTCCATTTCCATCAATATTTACCAGTTCACCGTCCGTTGTAATCGCATTGGTGCTCATAAAGAAGTAATCTGCTCCCACCGCTTTCTGATAAAATGCACGCTGCTCCTCTGGTGTCTTTGCCGTACTGCGGTCAAGGATCTCATAGTTTCCCTTTTCCAGAGCCTCTTTTACGCCCGTTTCCTGAAATGTCACGGAGCCTCCCCAGGTCACGCTGGCACCTTCTTCTACCAGCTCCAGCACCTTCCCGACTGCCTCCTGGCTGGTTTCACAGTAATACCCTTCCATGTTCCTTTTTGCCAGATTTTTGATAATCGTCTGTGCCTGCTTTGCCCATGCTTCTTTCTTTGCCTGATCCATGCTATGCCTCCTTACTGCCAAAGCCTCTGTCTTTCCCCGGCTTCAGATACTCTTTTTTCTTCATTCTATGCATTTTCTCCTGCAGCAGTACCAGTCTTGGACGATTAAACCGCTGTATGATCACAAATACCACATCAAAACAGGCTGCCAACGTCGCTGTTATCAGATAGATCCAGATATCCTCCCGCCAGTCGGAGGCCAGAAAGGTGAATGCAAGCGATCCATAGCTCAATACGATATTTATCTCATGCACCAGCTCGGCAACACACATATTCTGGACAATCTCATCCAACGAATGCTTCTCCATGGAAAAATTATCTGACACATAGGTCGGCAGTTTCTTTTTCCACTGCTTTACCCGCAATTTCCGATACAGCCCGGCCTCCCACTTTTTCTGCCGGAACCAGGCTGCATCCTGCTGCAGATGCCCTGCAGCTGCATAATTGACCACCCAGCCGCAGAAAAGGCGTATGGTAAAATGATAGCAGACCGTTCCCGCTGTAACCGCAAAGGAAAAGAAAATTTTCCACCGGGATGACCTGTACACTATAAAAAGAATCCCTGCCAGAACCGCACTGATTGCTGCCACGTTCTTCATCGTTCGTTCAAATATACTCTCTTCTGCTTTCACATTACTCTGCTTTTTCTTCTGCCTCCCGGATACTGATTCCCAACTCCTCAAGCTGCTTTTCCTCAACCAATCCAGGTGCCTCTGACATCAGACAGGAAGCATCCTTTACCTTCGGAAATGCGATCACATCGCGGATGCTGTCTTCCTTCGCCATCAGCATTACCAGACGGTCCAGACCATATGCCAATCCTGCATGAGGCGGTACACCGTATTTAAATGCTTCTAAGAGGAACCCAAATCGTTCATGTGCTTCTTCTTTTGTAAATCCAAGACATTCAAACATTTTCTCCTGCACGTCATCCTGGAAAATACGTACGCTTCCGCCGCCGATCTCATTTCCATTCAGTACGATATCGTATGCTTTTGCACGTACCCGTCCCAGATCTGTATCCAGATATGGTATATCCTCTTCCATTGGCATGGTAAACGGGTGATGCATCGCCATATAGCGGTTCTCTTCCTCACTCCATTCAAAGAGCGGGAATTCTGTAATCCACAGGAATTTATATTCATTTTTGTCCAACAAATCCATCTGCTTTGCCAACTCCAGACGCAGTGCACCAAGTACACCCCAGACAATCTTGTTCTTATCCGCAGCGAAAAGCAGTAAATCTCCCTTTTCACCGCCCATTGCCTGAATCAGCGCTGCATTTTCTTCTTCCTTCATAAACTTAGCGAAGGAAGACTTGACCGTACCATCCTCTGCGATTGCAATGTAAGCCAGACCCTTCGCGCCGTTTCCTTTTGCAAATTCCACCAGCTTGTCGATCTTTTTACGCGGCATAGCTCCCTGTCCCTTGGCATTGATTCCACGAACGCTGCCGCCTTCCTGAATCGCATTCCGGAATACTACAAATTCACAGTCTTTTACTACTTCCGTAACATCCACCAGCTCCATACCGAATCGAATGTCCGGCTTATCAGAACCATAGCGGTCCATCGCTTCCTGCCAGGTCATCCGCGGCATCGGAAGCGGTATCTCAACATTCAGAATATCTTTAAACAGTCTTGCCATCAGACGTTCATTGACATCCATCACGTCTTCTGCATCCACAAAGGACAGCTCCATATCGATCTGGGTAAACTCCGGCTGTCTGTCTGCACGCAAATCCTCATCGCGGTAGCATCTTGCCAGCTGGAAATATCTGTCATAACCGGAACACATCAGAAGCTGCTTGAATATCTGCGGAGACTGCGGCAGGGCATAGAAACTGCCGGGATGCACACGGCTCGGTACCAGATAGTCCCTGGCGCCCTCCGGCGTACTCTTAATCAGCGTCGGCGTTTCGATCTCCAGGAATCCTTCTTCTGCAAGAAACTGACGCGTCAGAGTTGCTACATGGCTTCTTAAGATCAGGTTTCTCTGCAGATCCGGTCTTCTCAGATCCAGATAGCGGTATTTCAGACGCAGCTCTTCCTTCGTCTTGCTGTTTTCCTCGATCGGGAATGGCGGTGTCTCTGCCTCGGATAATATCCGCAGCTCCTTCACACGCACTTCAATCTCTCCGGTTGCCAGATTCGGATTGACCGCACCGGATCTTTTTTCTACGGTTCCGACTGCAGCAATAACAAATTCGCTTCTCAGCTTCGCTGCCTTTTCCATCAGGCCGGATTCCTCTGTCCCTTCAAAAATCAACTGCAGAATGCCGGAACGATCCCGTAAATCCACAAAGATAATTCCACCCTTGTTCCGGTTCTTCTGCACCCATCCCATTACCGTAACAGTTTCGCCAATATTGGCACTGCCAAGCTCAGCACATCTGTGGGTCCTCTTCAGACCCATCATTGATTCTGCCATGATTCTTGTCTCCTTTCATTGCCATTTCTCATTTTTATTTTCTAAAGCACTCAACAATATTGGTATAACCATTTTCCAGGAGCTGTTCTTTCTGAAATTTCCGGTTCTTCTTCATATTCAGAACCGCAACCTGCTTTCCAACAGCGCGCTCGTCCTGCGCTGTTTTCAGAATATTGATCACTTCCTTGGAATCCAGTCCCTTTTCCAGCAGATAGGCTTTCTTCTCTCTCTGCTGCGGAATCTCGTAGCCTCTTTCCAGAAGCAGCATGACGATTCTCTCAAAACCGATGGAGAAGCCACAGGCTGGCGTATTCTGGCCGGTGAACTTGCCGATCATCTCATCGTAACGCCCACCGCCGCCGACAGAGCCTCCGAACTCATCCATAGAAATCTCGAAAATCGTACCGGTGTAATATGACATGCCTCGTACCAGTGTCGGATCAAAGCTGATCCTGAATTCCGCTGCCCTGACATCCTCCACACTCTCTATAATCTCGCAAAGTCCCTCTGCCACCTCCGGGCTTAAGAAACCATCCAGTTTTTCTTTACAGTAACGAACCCCTTCTATGTCGTTCGTAATCACTTTAAACAGCTCCAGATACTTGTCGATGGATTCCTGTGCATATCCATTTGCCAGAAGCTCCTCCGCTACACCCTCCAGACCGATCTTATCCATCTTGTCCAGAATGATAAATACCGTATCATAATCCTTTTCTTCGAACCCACTGTAAGCAGCCATCGCCTTTAAGATACGTCTGTCATTCATCCGGATCGTAAAATTCTTAAAATCCAGTCTGTCAAGCAATGTAGTAGTCGCCAGAATCAGTTCGATTTCCGCAATATTTCCGGGTTCTCCCAGAATATCAATATCGCACTGCATAAACTGACGGAAACGCCCTCTCTGCGGACGATCTGCACGCCATACATTGCCCATCTGAAGTGCTTTAAATGGAGTCGGCAGATCGTTTGCATGGTTGGCATAATATCTCGACAGCGGAAGTGTCAGGTCATACCGAAGGCCTCCGTCCACCAGATCTGCCTCACACTCTGCTGTATCCAGCTTCAGCTTCTCACCACGCTTCAGGATCTTAAAAATCAGTTTTTCATTTTCTCCTCCCTGCTTGCTGAGCAGGTTCTCAATATGTTCTACACAAGGAGTCTCCATGGAGGAAAATCCAAAACTTTTATATGTCTCTTTGATCATCTGGATGACATAATCGCGGATTTCCATTTCCT
>DNJM01000212.1:0-287 GCA_003489085.1 Lachnospiraceae bacterium | reverse complement strand
CATAATCGCGGATTTCCATTTCCTTCGGAAGCATGTCCTTCATTCCGGTAACCGGTTTCTTCTTTAATGCCATAGCAATTCTCCTTTTCTCTCTATCATTTCATCGATACGGGAAATGTACTCCTTCAGATCCTTTACATTTTCCGCACGTTCAATTCGATTCTGCCCGCCTGGGTTTGCGTCTTCCGGATATACCGCTTTCGTACTGGCTCCGGCTCCGCAGGCTACGATCGACTGCTTCTCTTCCATAATTAGTATATTGTATATTCCCGCTTTGTCAACCTTTG
>DNJM01000121.1:3547-3945 GCA_003489085.1 Lachnospiraceae bacterium | reverse complement strand
AGGACTGTCTATTGATACGAAAAACAGGAGAAAGAGAAGGGATTCCTATGAGTATCTATGAAACATTGAATGAAAAACAGTTGGAAGCCGTATATTGTACAGAGGGACCGCTTCTAATTCTGGCAGGTGCCGGATCCGGAAAAACCAGGGTTCTGACGCATCGGATTGCCTATCTGATCGAAGAGAAAGGTGTCAATCCGTGGAACATTCTGGCAATTACATTTACGAATAAAGCGGCCGGTGAGATGCGGGAAAGAGTGGATAAGATAGTGGGGTTTGGTTCGGAAAGTATCTGGGTCAGTACATTTCACTCTACCTGTGTCAGAATCTTACGCCGCTATATTGACCGCCTTGGTTATGGGACTAATTTTACGATTTATGATACGGATGATCAGAAG
>DNJM01000121.1:2907-3249 GCA_003489085.1 Lachnospiraceae bacterium | reverse complement strand
ATTTATGATACGGATGATCAGAAGATCCTGATGAAGGACGTCTGTAAGCTTCTTCAGATCGATACGAAGATTTATAAAGAAAGGATGCTTTTGAGCGCCATTTCCAGAGCAAAGGATGAAATGATTTCTCCGGAAGAATTTGAGCTGCAGGCCGGAGGGGATTACCATCAGAAGAAGATTGCAGAGGTATATAAGGAATATGAAAAACAGATGAAGGCCAATAATGCATTGGATTTCGATGATCTGCTGGTGAAGACCGTACAGCTCTTCCAGACGCAGCCGGAGGTATTGAAATCCTATCAGGAACGGTTTCGTTACATCATGGTGGATGAATATCAGGAT
>DNJM01000121.1:0-2611 GCA_003489085.1 Lachnospiraceae bacterium | reverse complement strand
ATGGTGGATGAATATCAGGATACAAATACGGTTCAGTTCAAGTTCGTCAGTATCCTTGCTGCCCGTTATCGGAACCTGTGTGTGGTCGGGGATGATGATCAGTCCATTTACAAATTCAGAGGGGCAAATATTAAGAACATCCTGAATTTCGAACAGGTCTTTGAGGACGCCACGGTAATTAAGCTGGAGCAGAATTATCGTTCGACTTCCAATATTCTGGAGGCAGCCAACGAGGTGATCCGGAACAATGCAGGGCGGAAGGAGAAACGTCTCTGGACAGAAAACGGAGAGGGAAGCAGGCTTTTGTTCCGTCAGTTTGACAATGGATTCGATGAAGCAGAATTCATAGCAGAGACTATCCGAAAGGAAGTCAGGAGCGGCAAATGTACATACAGAGACAATGCCATTTTATATAGAACGAATGCGCAGTCCCGTCTGTTTGAGGAAAAATTCATAGCAGCCAATATTCCGTACCGGATTATCGGCGGTATTAACTTCTATGCGAGAAAGGAAATCAAGGATCTGTTGTCTTATTTAAAAACAGTGGATAATGGACAGGATGATCTTGCTGTACGGCGAATTGTCAATGTACCGAAGCGCGGTATCGGGCTGACCAGCATCAATCGTGTGCAGGAGTATGCGGCAGGAAGGGGCATCAGCTTTTATGAGGCGTTGCGCGGAGTTGACCTGATTCCGAATATTGGACGCGGTGCGGCGAAGCTGGAATCTTTTACAGCATTGATCGAACATTTTAAGGCAGAGGCAGATCGGATGACAGTTTCCGAATTGATGGATGACGTGATCGCTGCGACCGGCTACGTGCAGGAACTGGAACTGGAAGGAACGGAAGAGGCAGAAGCCAGAATTGAAAATATTGATGAACTCAGAAGCAAGATTGCTGATTATGAAGAAGGCTGTGCAGATAGAGGAGAACCGGCAACGCTGAGCGGTTTTTTGGAGGAAGTAGCGCTGGTAGCCGATATTGACAGTCTGGATGATTCCACAGATTATGTAGTGTTGATGACATTGCATAGTGCAAAGGGGCTGGAATTTCCGCATGTATATCTGGCCGGCATGGAGGACGGTATTTTCCCAAGCTATATGACGGTTACGGCGGACGATCCGGAGGAAATGGAGGAAGAGAGACGCCTCTGCTATGTAGGAATTACCAGAGCGATGAAGGAGTTGACCCTGACCTGTGCCAAAAGAAGGATGGTCAGAGGAGAAACGCAATACAATAAGATCTCTCGTTTTATGAAAGAAATTCCTTTGGAGCTGCTTTCGACAGGCAATGCTGTTATGGAAGAGCCGATTGAGGTGCCGAAGCAGACGGCATACGCCCAGGCAAAACAGTCTTTCCATGCGAAAGCATTTGGTATTACGAAGCCGGTGCAGCAGTTCAGCGTAAAGAGTGGAGGCGGTCCGGGGTATGATGTGGGCGACCGTGTGCACCATATGAAATTCGGTGATGGTCTGGTGACAGCGATCACAGAAGGTGGGCGGGATTATGAGGTGACAGTGGCATTTGACCGGGCAGGCACGAAAAAAATGTTCGCGGCTTTCGCAAAACTAAAGAAGATAGACTGAGAAAATAGATAGATTTTTGTAGTAATATTCTGCTTAAAGTGTTATAATAAATAGAAATAAAGAGGGTTTGTACGTTTGATACAAAGCAGAAAGGACGTGGCACAATGAATAAATTTGAAGATCTTGTTGCAGCATCAAAACTGAATGAATTACTCCATAAAAAGGAAGACGAGAAGGTATCCAGAACAATTCTTTGGATCCTGGCTGTTGTCGGAGCAGTTGCAGCAGTTGCAGCAATTGCATATGCAGTATATTGTTTTTTTACACCAGACTACTTAGAAGACTTTGAGGATGATTTCGAAGATGATTTTGATGATGATTTCTTTAACGAGGAAGACGAAGTATAGGAAATCATTCTAACAGATTACCTGGATAGACAGTAGATGGAGCTGTTGTGAAAACGAAGATTCGCTTTTGCAGCAGCTTCATTTTGTGAAAGCATATAGCAGGAGGCGTGCTGCCTCCCGTATACCGATTCTATTGTGTATATCGAAAACAGAACCCATGAAGAAAGGATTTAGTATAGATGAAAAAAGGTCAGATGGTAGAAGGTCGGGTAACCAGAGTAGAGTTTCCCAATAAAGGAATTCTGGAGGTTGCCGGCGAGGATAAAGAGATCAGCGTAAAAAATGTTGTACCGGGGCAGAAGGTACAGGCTGTGATTCATAAGATACGGAAAGGGAAGGCAGAGGGAAGTCTGAAGGCTGTGCTGGAACCCTCCCCGCTGGAAATCTCCCCATCCTGTCCACATTTTGGAGAATGCGGCGGATGTACCTATCAGAATCTTCCGTATGAGGAACAGCTGAAGCTGAAGGAAGAACAGGTACATACGCTGATTGATGCAGCCTGCGAAGAAACATATATTTTTGAAGGAATCAAGGCCAGTCCGCGTCAGATGGCTTATCGAAACAAGATGGAATTTTCTTTTGGAGACGAGTATAAGGATGGCCCTCTGGCTCTGGGAATGCACAAGCGGGGCAGCTTCCATGATATTGTCAATGTAACAGAATGTCAGATCGTGGAT
>DNJM01000128.1:12164-13062 GCA_003489085.1 Lachnospiraceae bacterium | reverse complement strand
ATGAATATTACTTCGCAAAGGAAGAGGATGATTTTGTGGTACAGCAGGATCTTCTGACGCGTCTGGAAGAGAATTCCTATGACTGCATTTTTATCTGCAACCCGAACAATCCGACCGGCCGGCTTATGAAGAAGAAGCTTCTGCTGGCGGTGATTGAAAGCTGTGAGGCAAAGGGGATTCAGATGCTTCTGGATGAATGCTTTATTGATTTTGTAAAGAAGGAAGAGGAGCATTCCTATATTAAGAATCATCAGACATATAAGCATCTGGTAATTTTGAGGGCGTTTACGAAGATGTTTGCCATGCCGGGACTCCGGCTTGGGTACTGTGTATCTGCGGATCTGGATCTGATTGACCGGATCCGGAAGGTGATGCCGCCGTGGAATGTGTCGGTTCCGGCGCAGTTTGCCGGTGTGGCTGCGATGCGGGAGCAGGAATACGTTATGGAAACTAAGGCATTTATCAGCAGTGAACGCAGCTGGATGGAGGATCAGCTGGAGCTTTTGGGCTTTAAGGTATATCCTTCGAAAACAAACTTTATCTTGTTTAAAGGACCCGAAGGACTGCAGGAATTTTGTATGCAGAAAAATATCCTGATCCGGGATGCGGAGAGCTTTGACGGGATCGGAAAGGGATATTATCGAATTGGTCTGAAAAAGAGGAAATTCAATGAACAGCTTCTGAAGGTGCTGAAAAGCTGCAGGAAGCTTCAGAAGGAACAGGAAAATTAAAACGTGCAGAGGAATCGGAAGGAGCAAAGACCGATATGGCAAAGGGAATCATGATTCAGGGAACCATGTCCGGCGCAGGAAAAAGCTTTCTTGTGGCCGGGCTTCTGCGGATTTTGAAGGAAGATGGTTATCGGGCAGCGCCATTTAAATCGCAGAATATGGCGCTG
>DNJM01000128.1:10538-11875 GCA_003489085.1 Lachnospiraceae bacterium | reverse complement strand
CAGAATATGGCGCTGAATTCCTATATTACCCGGGATGGACTGGAAATAGGGAGAGCGCAGGCGATGCAGGCAGAAGCGGCAGGGACGGAGGCGTCTGTAGATATGAATCCGATTCTGTTAAAACCGACGAATGATGTCGGCTCCCAGGTCATCGTCAACGGAGAAGTACTGGGAAATATGAAGGCCAGGGATTATTTTGCCTATAAAGAGAAGTTGATTCCGGATATTCTGGCAGCCTATGAAAGACTGGGGGAACGGTACGACGTCATTGTCATTGAAGGGGCAGGAAGTCCTGCGGAGATCAACCTGAAGCAGAATGACATTGTCAATATGGGACTGGCTGAAATGCTGGATGTGCCGGTGCTGTTAGCAGGGGATATTGACCGGGGCGGTGTATTTGCACAGCTGTATGGTACGGTGGCGCTGCTGACAAAAGCGGAGCAGGAGAGGATCAAAGGACTTTTGATCAATAAATTCCGCGGTGACAGGACGATTCTGGAGCCGGGAATTGAGATGCTGGAACGATTGACCGGGAAACCGGTGCTGGGAACGATTCCGTATATGAAGGTGGAGCTGGAAGAAGAAGACAGTCTGTCGGAAAAGCTGGATGGCTCTTCCGGAGGAGGTCATCTGTCCGGTGCACAGCCGCCGGCCCGGATTCGAATCCGGGTCATACGTTTTCCAAGACTTTCCAATTATACGGATCTGGCGCCGTTGGAGCATATCCCGGATGTGGAAGTGAGCTATGTGACGCGGCCGGAGGAACTGCGTAATGCGGATCTGATCGTACTTCCGGGAAGTAAGAATACGATGGGGGACCTCAAATGGTTCCGGGAATCCGGGATGGAGGCAGCGGTACTGAAGCAGTATGCGGCCGATACTCCGGTAGTAGGAATCTGCGGCGGATTCCAGATCCTGGGAGAAGAGATCGCGGATCCGGAAGGTGTCGAAGAGGGCGGCCGGATCAGAGGTATGGGACTGCTTCCGATGCAGACCACCTTTTCACGGCAGAAGGAGAGGACCCGTGTCACAGGAATCCTTCCAAAGATAGAAAATGATTTCGCATTGCTAAGCAGAGCGGCGTATGAGGGATATGAAATTCATATGGGAACTTCCGTGTACCACGGTAAATGCGGAGAAGAACCGGTGATCTGGGAGCAGGAAGGCCGGATGCTGGGCATGAGCAGGGAACATGTTTTTGGAACCTATGTGCATGGGATTCTGGATCGGGAAGAGGTTGCAGCAGCATTATTGCAGATGCTGGCACAGCGCAGGGGCATTGATCTGGAAACACAGGGCATACAGGATTTTGCAGAATATAAGGAGCAGCAGTACAG
>DNJM01000128.1:1020-10274 GCA_003489085.1 Lachnospiraceae bacterium | reverse complement strand
AAGGAGCAGCAGTACAGGCAGCTGGCGAAGGAGCTGCGCGCAAATCTTGATATGGAAGCGGTGTACCGCCTGCTTGGACTGGAGGAACGGTAAATGGATATGGAAAAATACGGACTGGAACAGCTGCTGCCGGAAGAGATTGAGAAAAAGAGCTTTCAGATGATTTCAGAGGAATTACAGGGAAGGCAGTTTCCTCCGCTGGAGGAACCGGTGATCAAGCGATGTATCCATACGAGCGCGGATTTTGATTATGCGGATCATCTGATTTTCTCGGAGAAGGCAGCAGAGCAGGCGATAGAAGCACTTCGCCAGGGTGCTCTGATCGTGACGGATACGAATATGGGAAAGGCCGGAATCAATCAGGCTGCATTAAAAAAGGCGAGATGTGAAGTGTGCTGCTTTATGGCGGACCCGGAAGTGGCAGAAGAAGCCAGACGCCGGGGAGAAACCCGGGCGGTCATCAGTATGGAGAACGCGGCAAAGATTGTCCGCGAGGGCAAGCGTCCGGTAATATTTGCCATTGGAAATGCGCCCACAGCGCTCATTAAGCTATATGAAATGATTATTGAAGAAGGGCTGAGACCGGCACTGATTATTGGGGTTCCGGTTGGATTCGTAAATGTAGAAGCAGCAAAAGAAATGATTTTGAATACAGAGGTACCGCATATTGTAGCGCGAGGCCGAAAAGGCGGCAGTAACATTGCGGCAGCGATTGTAAATGCATTGTTATATCAGGCTGTCGGAAGAGGATAAACAGAAGGAATGAAAAAATCCATGCAAGGGGGTTGTGACCGGTGCATGGATTTTTTATGTGGAAATAGTTCCTATCGTTAAGAAGCAGAAAGAGCTTCTTTTGCATGTGCCACATATTGTCTGCAGATGGAGTCGTATTCCCCCAGGCCTTTCAGAATACAGGTGACCCGGTATCCTTTGGACTCCAGAATGGATTTCCAGGAGTCCTCTTCATCACCGGCCAGGTCATTGAAAGCATGGTCACCGGCTACCAGCATAAAGGGAGAGAGGTAGACATGCGAAGCACCGGCAGCCGAAAGCTTTTCCAGAATCGCTGTAAGATCCGGCCAGGCTTCTACGGTGCCGATGTGAAGCTGGTGATGGCCGCGGCTTTTAAAAGCATAGTCCAGAGCAGCATAGATGCTGTTGACATAATGGGAAGTGCCGTGTCCCATAAATACAAAGGCATCCTCATCGGTAAGCGTTGGGAGCTCCGGGGACAGTGCATCAATGACATCGAATTGATCCTGGGTGGTGGTCAGAAGCGGTGTACCGAAAGCAATATGAGGGATCCGGTCCCGGAAGGAAAGACAGATCTGCTTCATCTGGTCATTTTCAATGCCATTGATGATGTGTGTCGGCTGCACCAGCAGATCCGTAATACCGTCTGCACAGATCTGCTGCATGGCTTCGACAACAGTAGGGATATGAATACCGTCTCTTTCCTGCAGCTTCCTTAGAATCATACCGCTGGTATAAGCATGATAAAAGATCCGGTCCGGAAATGCCCCGGCAAGGATCTGTTCAAGATGTTCGATATTTTTCTTCCTCGTTTCGGGATAACTGGTTCCAAAACTGATGACAAGAAGTGCTTTTTTCATAAATAAAGGTTCCTTTCTACGGATAAAGTTGTGAACTTTTCCTTATAGTAGCATTTTGATAAAGAAAAGTCAAACATGGTTTTCTCAGAAAGACATCTGTCCGTGTTCGCCAGACAAAAACAAAAAATACAAAAATGTTCGCGTGACAGAGAAAAAATACTTGCTATTTGGACGAGAATGCGATATGATGAATACAGATAAAAGATCACGTTTGTGAAAAGAAGAGGAGAGATTATCATGAGCGAACAGAACACAATGTGGGCACTTGTGAAGGAGAAAGCTGCACCGGGACTTGCATTAAAGAGAGTACCGATCCCGGAAGTAGGCACAAATGATGTCAAGATTAAGATCCATAAAACAGCGATCTGCGGAACAGATGTGCACATCTATCAGTGGAACGAATGGGCACAGCATACAATCGCTGTAGGACAGACAGCAGGCCATGAATATGTCGGAGAGATCGTAGAAATGGGATCCGGTGTACAGGGCTTCAAGATCGGTGACCTGGTATCCGGTGAAGGTCATATTACCTGCGGAAAATGCCGTAACTGTCTGGAAGGCCACAAGGAAAACTGTAAAGATGCAGTCGGCGTTGGTGTAAACCGTGACGGTGCATTCGCTGAATATCTCGTGATTCCGGCATCCAATGTATGGCCGACTAACCCGAATATTCCGGAAGAAATGTATGCAATTTTCGATCCATTTGGAAATGCAACTCATACCGCACTGTCTTATGAAGTGTTGGGTGAGGACGTACTGATTACAGGTGCTGGCCCGATCGGTATCATGGCAGCAGCAATTGCGAAATTCTCCGGCGCAAGACACGTTGTCATTACAGACTTCAACCAGTATCGTCTGGATCTGGCAAAGAAGCTGGGTGCAACCAGAACCGTTAATCTGTCAAAGGAAAAGCTGTCAGATGTTATGAAAGAAATCGGTATGACAGAGGGCTTCGATGTAGGTATGGAAATGTCCGGCGCAGCTTCCGGTTTCCGTGATATGATCGAAAATATGAAACACGGCGGAAAGATTGCCCTGCTCGGCTTACAGAGACCGGATGCACAGATCAACTGGGAAACCGTTATCTGGAACGGACTTAACATCAGAGGTATCTATGGACGTAAAGTATGGGATACCTGGTACAAGATGACCACCATGCTGCAGGCAGGCCTGGATATTTCCGGAATCATTACACACAGAATGAATATCAAAGAATACAAAGAAGGCTTTAATGCAATGATCTCAGGACAGTCCGGAAAGGTTATCTTAAACTGGGAAGATCTGGATCAGTTAACAGAGCAGTCTCAGGAATTCTAAGAAACGGATACAGTACATAACGAAAGGATGGATTCGAAATGGCACGTAAAAATGATATTTTAGGCATTTTTTCTAAAGAAGTAGAAGATATTAAAGCAGCAGGCCTGTTCAAGGGCGAAGCTCCGATTGTCTCCCCACAGGGCGCTAAGGTAAGACTGGAAGACGGAAGAGAAGTTCTGAACATGTGTGCAAATAACTACCTGGGTCTGGGCGACAGCCAGAGACTGATTGACGCAGCTAAGAAGACCTATGATGAAAAGGGATACGGTGTTGCTTCCGTACGTTTTATCTGCGGTACACAGGATATTCACAAGACATTGGAAAAGAAGATCTCCAGTTTCCTGGGAACAGACGATACGATTCTGTATTCTTCCTGCTTTGATGCAAACGGCGGTCTGTTCGAGACCTTATTAGGACCAGACGATGCAATTATCAGTGATGAACTGAATCATGCATCTATTATCGATGGTGTTCGTCTGTGTAAAGCAAAACGCTTCCGTTATAAAAACAACAACATGGAAGATCTGGAAGCAAAATTACAGGAAGCAGATGCAGCAGGCGCAAGAATCAAAATGATCGCTACAGATGGCGTATTCTCTATGGATGGTATTATCTGTAACTTAAAGGGCGTATGTGATCTGGCTGATAAATACAATGCACTGGTTATGGTGGATGACAGCCATGCAGTAGGTTTCGTTGGTGCACATGGACGTGGAACCGCAGAGCACTGCGGCGTAGAAGGACGTGTGGATATCATTACAGGTACCTTGGGAAAAGCACTCGGCGGAGCATCCGGCGGATACACCACCGGACGTCAGGAAATCATCGACTTACTGCGTCAGAGAAGCCGTCCGTACTTATTCTCCAACTCCCTTGCACCGGCTATCGCAGGAGCAAGTATCGAGATGTTCAACATGCTGGAAGAAAGCACAGAGCTGCGTGACCATCTGGAAGAGACAACCGCTTACTACCGGAAACTGTTGGTAGATAACGGCTTCGATATCATTCCGGGAACGCATCCATGTGTACCGGTTATGTTATATGATGAAGTAACTGCAGCAGAATTTGCAAAACGTATGGTTGAAAAGGGCGTATACGTAGTAGCATTCTCTTATCCGGTTGTACCGAAGGGAAAAGCAAGAATTCGTACACAGGTATGTGCAAGCCATACAAAAGAAGACATCGACTTCATCGTAAAATGCTTCATTGAAGTAAGAGAAGAAATGGGCTTAAATAAATAAGTTTCATTTATAGAATTGTTCTTCAGTAAGGAAAACGGCAGGCCGCTTTTAGCGGAACTGCCGTTTTTCCTTTCTAAAAAGTTTGTGTGAAAATTCCATTTAAAAATTATAGTAGTCCTGCAGCCAGATACACCAGAGTGCCGGCCAGTCCGCTTCCGAAGATAATAAGGATGGGACTGACCTTGTATCTGCGCAGCAGGAACAGGCAGAGGACAAAGAGGCCGCACTCGATTTCACGGAAATCGGAAAGCGGCAGCGTATGCCAGTCAGAAGAGCCGAACAAGGCCAGAAGAAGCAGCGTCAGGCCGGCAGAGGCGATCATAGCGATTACAGCAGGTCTGAGTCCGACGAGGACACCCTGTACCGTATCCAGATTGCTGTACCGGCAATAAAGCCAGGACAGAAGGAGTACGATGATCAGTGACGGAGTAATGCAGCCAAGTGTACAGATCAGGGCACCAGGAAGTCCGGCCAGTCTCTGTCCGACGAAGGTGGCGGCATTGACGGCAATCGGACCGGGAGTCATTTCAGCAATCGTAATCAGATCTGCGAATTCACTCATTTCCAGCCAGTGATGGCCCAGCACGACCTGACTCTGAATCAGGGACATGGCTGCATAGCCTCCGCCGAAGCTGAACAGGCCGATTTTAAAAAAACAGAAAAAAAGCTCCAGATAGATCATACGGATGCACCTCCTTTTTTCGTATGTGACCGGCTAAGAGCCAGGCCGATCAGGGCGCAGAGCAGAATCAGAAGAATGGAGCTGACCTGCAGGAAAAAGGAAGCGATGAATCCCAGTATCATTACTGCAAGCAGAACCGGCTGCTTTGTCCGGATGAGATTCTGGATCAGAGTGATGACAACGTCGAAAATGACGGCTGCAACGCCGGCACGCATTACCTGCAGCGCCAGAGCTACAATCCGGTTATCTCGGAACTGCTGGTAGAATAGTGACAGGATGGAAATAATGGTAATCGGTGGTATGATGGTGCCAAGGACAGCAGCCAGAGCGCCGGGCAGCTTTCGGATCCGATAACCGAAGATAATGGCGGCATTGACCGCCAGTGCACCGGGAGCGGACTGGGCAATGGCTGTCAGATCCAGCACCTCTTCTTCTGTCAGCCAGTGCAGTTCATCAACGAAACGCTTTTGCATCAGAGATATGATAACGAAGCCGCCGCCAAAGGTGAACGTACTGAGAGTCAGCATAGATGTAAATAGCTTCCAATATATGTGTAAATCATTTTGTTTTAATGTTTCTTTATTCATTTCCGGCATTCCTTTCTGAATGGATTTTTGCGGTAAAGTATTTCTACCGACAATACCGTGCAATCTCCATAAGTCTGGGCAAGGCATGTGCGAAGAACATCTGATAGCCTTTGCAGAAGTAATTCAGGTGGTCTTCCGAAAGCTCCCGGTGTCTTCGGCAGCCGCCCCTGCAGAGTGCAAAATAAGGGCAGCGCTTACAGGTCTCCGGATGGTTTAGCGATTCCTGGATAAAGCCGAGCGTTTCACAGGTGTGTGCAATATCGGCAAAGGAATCCACCCGCAGATTGCCGAGCCGGTAGGCATCCGTCACATAAAAGTCGCATGGATAGACACTGCCGTCTGCTTCAACGATGTGCTGAAAGCTGCAGACACCGCGCTGTTCGCAGGCTTCGGGAATCCGTCCGAGAAGAATGGCAATGTAATTTTCAAACTGCCGGATAAAGGGCTGCTCTCCCTTTTGCAGATCTGCATACCACAGGTCGAAGATTTCACACAGAAAAGAACCGTAATCCTGTGGCGTGAGGGAATATTCCCTATGTCCCTGCAGTTCTCCCAGCGGATCCAGGCAGGCAATAAACTGCAGGTACTGCAGTCCGTTTTTCTTATAAAAGGAATAGATCCGTCCGGCTTTCCGGGCGGTTTCCTTGTGTACCACGGTCAGAATATTGTATTCCACCTTATGGGTATTGAATAAGCGAATGGTTTTCATAATCCGGTCAAAGGTACCATTTCCGGAAGCATCTTTTCTAAAACAGTCATGCGTGGATTTGATTCCATCCAGTGAAAGACCGACCAGAAAGTGATGTGCGGACAAAAAGGCGGCCCATTCATCATCGATCAGAAAGCCGTTGGTCTGGAGTGTATTCAGGATCTGAACCTGATGGATATTATAGCGTTCTTCCAGCTCAATCAGCCGTTGGTAGAACGGCAGGCCAACCAGAGTTGGCTCACCGCCCTGAAAAGCAAAGGTACAGCTCCCCTCAGCGAAGGAGAGCGTTTTCTGTACCAGTATTTCAAGCGTTTCCCCGGTCATGAATCCGTAAGACGGAAACTCACGCTTGGTTGTAATATCATAATAGAAGCAGTACCGGCAGCGCAGATTGCACATGCCGGAGGCCGGTTTGATCAGTAAGCTGACAGCAGGCATAGCAGATTCCTCATTTATTTCTTCATTTTCGGCATATTAAATCGCAGCAGGTTATTGACTGCAGTCAGAAGGGACTGCTTTTCCTGCGGCAGATTTCCCTGAATGGTATACACATCCAGTACAGTAGTATCCACATAAAGGCAGTTAGTAACGTGAAGATTCTCCAGCAGAAGGCGTTCCTCCAGCAGGATTTCTTCCGGTGTCATAGGATCGAATTCCCCTTTTTTCACCATTGTTTCCAGAGGTGTATTTTCCCATACCTTTAATTTCAGACACCAGATATTTTTCGGATGTGTCCGGTTCAGCATCCGGGCCGTTTCAATGGCATGCATATTTCGGAAGGTACGCCCGCCCAGTCCTAGGATGACCGTCAGACAGTATTCGATGCCTACCTGATCCAGACGGTTTAAGGCCTCCACAGTCTGCTCGGCGGTGATGCCCTTGTTCATCATATGGAGAATGGGATTGCTGCCGGATTCTACACCGATATGCAGCGTAGTCAGCCCCATCTGGTGCAGCATGTGCAGTTCCTCCATGCTTTTCCGAAGAATATCGTCAATCCGGGCATACATGGAAAATTCATTGACATGCGGCATATACTGATCTGTCATGTCAAAAATATGAGCCAGATCTTCAGCCGGGATGACGAAGGCATTTTCTCCCAGCAGGAAGAGGCGGGTTGCTTCCGGTCTAAGCTGTCCTAAAATCTTCATATTTTGTTCGATCTTATCCATTGGATGGATCTGAAACGGATCTTTGGCAAAATCACAGAAGCGGCACTTGTGCCAGCTGCAGCCCAGGGCTACTTCAAGCGCAGGGACACCTTCCTCCCAGGGCGGGAGATAGATTGTATCATGGGTATAAATGGAAGCATATAATTCGTCGCGGTTCATAAAAGACTCCTTTCTGGCGGAAAATGGTCAGGACCGGCAGAGTCCGGTCAGGGTTTCGAAAAAAGCAGGATAGGATACAGTTACACATTCACTGCCCTGAATCTGTGTGGTGCCGTCTGCTGTCAGTCCGGCTACGGCGAAGGCCATGGCAATCCTGTGATCCAGATAGCTGTTGATTACGGCACCGTGCAGATGACCGGTACCGCGGATGACCATGCCGTCTTCCGTTGGGGTGATATCAGCGCCCATTGCCCTTAAATTCTCCGTTACAGTGAGGATACGGTCGGTTTCCTTGACCTTCAGCTCCTTCGCATCCCGGATAATGGTTTCTCCTTCTGCCATGGCAGCCATGACGGCGATCATCGGAATCTCATCAATCAGTGTTGGAATCAGGCTCCCTTCGATTATGGTGCCATGCAGCTTCTGATGACGGATCAGAAGGTCAGCGGTCGGTTCTCCCTCCAGGCTTTGATTCTGGTAAATGATTTCTGCCCCCATGTTCTGGCAGACCTGAAGAATACCGGCCCGGGTCGGATTGATGCCGACATTTTTAAGAAGGAGTTCGGAACCGGGAATCAACAGCGCAGCGGCAATAAAATAGGCTGCGGAAGAAATGTCACCCGGAATCATCAGCTTCTGTCCATACAGTTCGTCGCATGGCCGGATGGAGGCGGTAGCAGCTCCGGTGACAATGTCAGTTTCACTGCTGATGTCCGCACCGAAGGAGGTGAGCAAAAGCTCAGTATGATTTCTGGAAAGAAAGGGCTCCGTGACAGAGGTCTTCCCATCTGCATACAGCCCTGCCAGCAGAATGCAGGACTTTACCTGAGCGGATGCCACCGGGGAGGTGTAGTGAATCCCGTGCAGAGTTCCGGGAGCGATCCGAAGAGGAGCGCAGCCATTTTGATTTATACTTTCGATTTGTGCGCCCATCCGTGTCAGAGGATCCATGATCCGTTTCATCGGACGGGAATTCAGAGAAGCATCTCCGGACAGAACGGAGGAAAAGGACTGTCCTGCGAGAATTCCGGAAATCAGCCGGGTGGTGGTGCCGCTGTTGCCGACATCCAGTATCTGCTCCGGCGGGGTGAGAGCCCGCATACCACGGCCATGAACAACGACATGGGTGCCGCTTTGCTCGATCTGTACGCCCATATTCCGGAAGCAGCTGATGGTAGACAGACAGTCCGCGCCGTTTAAGAAGCCATCGATCTCAGTCCTTCCTTTGGAAATGGCACCGAACATGACGCTTCGGTGAGAAATAGATTTATCTCCAGGTACAGTAACGGTACCGGACAGAGAGGTGACAGGTTGAATATATTTCATAAGCAGCGATTCCTTTCTTATGTGATTAGCGTTCGTATACGACGTATCGGTATTTCTGAAGCAGAAGAGCTGCTTTGTGGGAAGATTCCTGATCATAGAATTCAATTCGCAGAACGCCCTCTTCAAATTCCCGGTTGTGCAGAATACCGATATTTTTAATGCTGATGCGGTTAGATGCCAGGATGGTTGCAATAATGGCAATTCCTCCGGTTTCATCAATGATGTCGCAGTAGACGGAGAAGGATTTTTTCAGCGGCCCTGCGGAAGCCTCCGGCATGGCATTGCGATAATTTCTGGAGGCATCGAAGAAGCTGTAGAGTCCTTTGGCATCCGCTGCATCCACCAGTTCCTTGGCATGATTCAGGCTGACAATATAGTGTTCCAGAATCCGGGAAATATTCTCCTGGTTTTCCAGACAGATCTGCTGCCACATGGCAGGAGAGGAGGA
>DNJM01000128.1:0-759 GCA_003489085.1 Lachnospiraceae bacterium | reverse complement strand
AGGAGAGGAGGATGCAATCCGCGTGATGTCCTTAAAGCCGCCTGCGGCCAGAAGCTTCATCAGCTCGTCCTCGGTATCTGTATCCCGTACGAAGCCTACCAGGCTGGATGCGATAATATGCGGCAGGTGGCTGATCGTACCGGTGACCTGGTCATGCTGCCGATAATCCATAACGATCGGAATTGCCTTTAAGGAAGCGGCCAGTTCCTGGTAAGCCGCCAGCTTCTTCGGCGAGGTGGAGGCGGTCGGCGTGATAATATAATACGCATTTTCAATCAGCCATGCCTTGGCATTGGAAAATCCGGTTTTCTCAGAGCCAGCCATCGGATGGCCGCCGATAAAGAATTCCTCCAGACCGAGACGGCTTACTTCTTCATGGACAGAAGTCTTGACACTGCCGACATCAGTCAGAGTTGTGGCTGAATCCAGATAGGGCCTGAGCTGGTTCAGGTATTCATTGTTGTGTGACACCGGGGTGCACAGAAAGATGTAGTTGCAGTGTGCAAAGCTCTCATTAATAGAGGAAGCTGCCGCATTCAGGATACCTTTGGAAAGAGCCTGGGCCAGAGTCTCTGTATTCTGGTCAAATGCAATGAGTTCACAGTCCGGATAATACTGGCGAATAGCTTTTGCGATGGAACCACCGATCAGTCCCAGTCCAATAAATGCAACCTTATGTAAAGTCATAATGAATTCCTTTTCTTTCTATAAATAATAGTAGCATAAACTCCTATTATTTTAAAGGATTTAGCCATGTTT
>DNJM01000146.1 GCA_003489085.1 Lachnospiraceae bacterium | reverse complement strand
GCGATTTTCCTGAAATGTCATAAACTTTTCTGGTAATATGTGGTATAATACTTTTTATACAATCTTGTCAAAAAATAATAGATGGAGTAATAAAGTAAGGCAGGACAGTGAAAATGGAAACCAGAGTGTACCAGAAGGGGATAGGAAATATCATTTGCCATGTGCGAAGAGAAAAGGAGATAAAGCAAAAAGAGCTGTGCTTTGGATTGTGTTCGGATTCAGAGCTGGCACGTATAGAAATGGATCTGCGTATACCGGATTATTTTCTGCTGACCCAGCTTTTGTCAAGGCTGGGGAAATCCGTAGATAAGTTTGAACTGATACAGAATAGAAATGAATATCATTTATACCGGCTGAGATATCAAATCATGCGGGAGATGCAGAAAAATGATCTGCCAAAAGCAGAAAAACTGCTGAAGGAATATGCAGGTGCAAAAGCAGCTGATAAGGTATGGCATAAACAGTACGTCAAATGGATCGAAGCGCAGTTATGCTGGAACAGCAGCGGTGATCCGAAGAAAGCACTGTCTTTGGGAAAAGAAGCGCTGCATTGCACGATGCCGGTGGAGAAGGAAAAGGAGATATGGAAATATCCGCTTAGTGTAACGGAAATACAGATCCTGTTATTTCAGTGGCATATGCAGTTGCGAAAAGGAAATTCATGCCAAATAGAGAAAAGGCTTAAAAAGGCTTTGGTATATGTGGAAGCCAATATAACGGATTCTCGGGAAAAGGTGCGTATCTATCCGGAAATTGTATGGGAACTGTCGAAGATCCTGTGGGAGCAGGAGGACTATGAAAAGATTTACAGTCTGTGCGGGCAGGCATATGAGTTGCTGTGTGCGGAGAACATCTATATAGGGATGGCAGAAATCATTGAAATGCTGATCGGATCTGCAGAGAAGCTTGGAAAGGACACTGACAGGATTCTCCGTCTAAAAAATGAAAGAAAAGCGGTTTGCTGGCTGCAAAAGCAGTTTGGAATCCGGTATGGATTGGACTGGAACGGTGCGCTCTGGGACAAGGAAATTGCTTTGGACTATGAGATCCTGTATCGGCAGCGCTGCAACTGCCATATGACGCAGGAAAATGCGGCGATGCAGATCTGTACGCAGGAACATTTGTCGCGGATTGAGCATGGAAAGCTGATTCCATCTGAAACGACATTCCGGAAGCTGGCAGAACGCCTGCAGATTCCGCAGCAAAAAATAGAAAAGACACTTTGTACGGAAAGCTTTGCGATGCTGGAAGAGAAAAATAAGCTGACTGCCGACATTGTGCGTCTGGATTTTGAAGAAGCACAGAAGCAGCTGGAAAAATTAAAGGATCTGCTGATCGGAGAGGATTTGTTGACCGAAGAAGATCGGAAGCAGAAGCAGTTCCTGAAAGAGAAGGAGATCTGTATCCGGTGGTGGAAAAAGCAGATGACCAATCAGGAGGCGTTGGAACAGCTGCGTGAAGCACTGCAGTGTACCAGGGAGCACTTAGAGGGATATTTGTTGACACGGACCGAGATCAATATCTTGATCCAGATGGCCGTTGTGCTGAGCAGTCAGGGAGATGTAGAAGAGGCAGTCCGTTTATACACCCGTATCATGGAAGACTATTTGAACAGCGATGCGGATATCCGGTTTCATGTGAATAGTGGAACCGTAGTAGGGAATCTGGCGTTGGCATTGCTTGAAAGCGGTAAAAGGGAAGAGGCGTGCAGATATGCCGAAGAGCATCTGCGCATACAGGCGCAGTGCGGGAAGCTCAATGATATTGTCAGAAGTCTGATACTGCTCGGGGAGGTCGGCGAGGATGAAGGAGAGCTGCTTTCCATTCGGGATACTGAGGGGATGTGCTACTTTGCGGCACTTCAGCTGAGTTTCCTATTGAAAGAGAACAGAAGATACCAGGATCTGGAGGCATATCTGAAAGCGGCGGACGAATAAAAGAAATATTTTTCGGCGAAGGCAGATTCCCCAGATAAATCATAAAACAAATTCTTCTATTATAGTATAATAAGAGTATCATTTGAACGGACAGGCTGTACTATGTAAGCCGGCCGGACAGGGGAAATATGCTTATAAGAAGGCGGAGGAATCATGTACACCTACATAAAGAAATATAAGTATCACAATCTGGGAATTGCAGCGGTTCTGCTTCTGCAGAATCTCTTTCTGTTGGCTTCGACACTGTTGGGGATGCGGAGCGTCCGGGCGCTGACAGATGGCGACAGGAAATCCCTGGTGGTCTGCCTTGCGACTGCGGTGGTAATCTACCTGGTGCTTAACTGCGTATTATTTCCAGGATATGAGGTGCTCGTCGGAAAGACGATACTTCTCATGAATCAGGAGATGCGAAAGGATATCAACCGAAAACTGATGGCGAAGAGTTATCAGGAATTTCTTGCCTTTGACAGCGGTGAATATCTGTCCTGGTATACGAATGACATTAAGGAAGCAGAACTACAGGGATTTAAGACTTGTTATGAATGTATGGATGCGGTATTGAAGCTGGTGATCGGTGTCGTCGTACTGGCTGCCATTAAAATAGAGCTTCTGTTCTGTACTACACTGATATCGGTAATCATCCTGATACTGACAAGGAGATTTGAAGCATCCGTAGAAATATCTTCTGGGAAAGTATCCCATGCATTGGAACGCTTTACGGATACGGTTAAGGAGCAGGTTTCAGGATACAAGGTATTGAAGTATTTTGGTAAGTCGGCACAGCTGGAGGAGGAAATAGACGCCGCCGGTGTGAAACTGGAGGAGGAACGGTGCAGCTATGTAAAGGAGAAGGAAAATGCCAATATGAAGCTGCAGGTTCTGAATGGGCTTGGTTCGTTCTTGAACAATAGCATCATATTTGGCATGTGTGCGCTCAGAATTATTCCTGCAGAAATCTTCTTTGGCGGAGGAAATCTGACCGGGCAGGTTAAAAATTCACTGATGAGCCTGGCGGAATGTCGGATTCTTCTGGCGGGAGCAAGGCCGTATTTTACAAAGCTGCAGATAGATGAGCAGAAAAGTGCAGCGATCGAAAGCGGAAGGCGGGAAGGAGTAAAGGAGGCACTGCCGCCGCTTACTTCGGAGATTCAGATAGAACATCTTTCCTTTGCATATGCAGAGAAGCCAATACTGAGCAAGCTGGATCTTTCCTTTCAGATCGGCGGAAAATACGCGGTCGTCGGAAAGAGCGGCTGTGGCAAGTCCACGCTTTTAAAGCTGCTTCTTGGACAGCTGACCGGGTATGAAGGCAGCATTTTATTTGATGGAAGAGAGGCGGCTCAATTCGATCGGAATTCTTTTTATGGCCAGATGGCGTATATTGAGCAGCAGGTATTCTTATTTGATACAACGATTCGGGAAAATATTACCCTGGGGGACTCTTTTACGGAAGCGGAGATACAGGATGCACTTTGCAGGAGTGCACTGATACAGGATATGGATAATTTCGCAGAGGGGTTGGATACGCGGGTAGGCGAAAATGGAAAGCAGCTTTCCGGCGGCCAGAAGCAGCGCATTGCCATTGCAAGGGCACTGGTGCACAACCGTTCGATCCTGATTGTGGATGAAGGTACCTCTGCGCTGGATCAGGAGAATGCGGCTGTGATTGAAGAATCTCTGCTGCAGTGCGAAGACCTGACCCTGATCCTGGTCAGCCACCATTTGAAGGAAGAAAACAGGCAGAAATATACGGAGGTGTATCAGTTGGAAAATGGTACGGCAAGGAGGCTCTTATGTGGAAATATATAAAGCAGTACAAGTATCATAATCTGGGGATCGTACTGCTCCTTCTGACCTATTCCCTTATCGGCACGGGGCAGGCGTTTCTGCAGATGTATCTGGGCGGGCTGGTTTTTGAAGGGGCATTTCGGAAAGTGGTACTCTTTATGGGGATAAATGCATTGGTGCATTTCGGAAACCAGGGGATTCTCTATGGAGAGAAAAGACTGGCTGTCAGAACGATTGCCGGGATGAATCGTGAGATGCGCAGAGATATTAGCAGAAAGCTGACCGGAAGGAGCTTCCGGGAATTTGAAGAGCAGGACAGCGGGGAGTATATTTCCTGGTATACGAATGACGTAAAGGAAGCAGAGAATCAGGGCTTTCAGAACCTGTATCAGTGCATCAACTGGATCCTGCAGCTGGTGAGCGGAGCAACAGCGCTGATCATCATCCGGGTGGAGCTTTTGATCTGTACGATAGCAGTTTCTATACTGATGATGTATCTTTCCGACCGCATGGGCAGGAAGGTAGAGAGAGCCTCTGAGAACGTATCGAATGCCATGGAGGTATTCACCAATGCTTCCAAGGAACAGATCTCCGGCTTCACGATGTTGAAATCCTTCGGGAAGCTGGATCGGTTTGAAACCGGGATGAATGCGGCGGGTACACGGATGGAAGGGGTGCGTTATGCATTCGTCCGGGATCGTGAAAAGACGAATATCCGGCTTGGCGTCTGCAATGTTCTCTGCATTAATCTATTGAATATCATGACGTTTATGATGTGTCTGAGCGGAGCGATTCCGATGGAAACCATCTTCGGAAGTATTAATCTGACCAACCAGGTGGGCGGAGCGGTGCAGGCCTTGACCAAGCTGAAGGTTCTTCTGGCAGGGGCGAAGCCGTATTTTGCAAAAATCGAAGAAGAGATACCGCAAAGCGAAAGCGGGAAGCCGCTTCCGGCGATTTCCAAAGAAATTTCTGTTGAGAACCTGAGCTTTTCCTACACGGATCAGAAGGTTCTGTGCGGCCTGGATCTGGATTTTATCATCGGAGGGAAATACGTACTGGTCGGAAAGAGCGGCTGCGGTAAGTCTACGCTTCTGAAGCTTCTTTTGGGGCAGCTGAAGGGATATCAGGGAAAGATTCTGTTCGACGGACAGGAGGCGTCCGGTTATGATGAAAATTCCTTTTATCAACAGATGGCGTATATTGAGCAGAATGTATTTTTATTTAATACTTCGATTCGGGAGAATATTACGATGGGAGACAGCTTTACGGAAGCGGAAATGAAGGAGGCGCTGGAAAAAAGCGCACTTCTTAAAGACATTGATCGTTTTCCGGAAGGTCTGGATACCGTTGTAGGAGAGAATGGCAAGCTGCTTTCCGGCGGCCAGAAGCAGCGTATTGCAATCGCAAGGGCGCTGATTCATAACCGTTCCATACTGATTGTGGATGAAGGCACTTCGGCACTGGATCAGGAGAATGCGTCGCTCATCGAAGACGCGCTGCTGCAGTGTAAAGGCCTGACGGTGATCATGGTAAGCCATCATCTGCGCGAGGAAAAGAAGGCATTTTATACGGATGTATATCGGCTGGAGAATGGGAGACGGGCTTGACAAAGAAAGCATTACCAGAACCGCTATACCGGGACACAGACGCCCAGGTATAGCGGTGTTTTTTTATTTCTGCATTTCCTGGCTTTCAGCAATCCCTCCGGGAAGCTGGAAATGCTTCATCGAGCCATATTGGCGCAGCAGAGCGGCATATTCCTCTTTGTCATAGAATTGCAGTTTATTCTGACCGAAAGCCTTGGCGGTTTCCAGGGCGAAACGTGCAGCTTCGTCGAGATCTGTAATATGGCTTGCACCGGTCGCACAGCCCGGTACGGCCGTTTCGGCAGTAATGGCAATACCTACAACCGGAGCTTTCGTGGCGGTGGCAGGCTGCAGGATACTGTTCAGATGGTAAATACCGTTGCCATAAGGAGTGATGTCCTGCTGCGTAATCGGGAATACGACAGGATGCTTCCCGGTGGTGATCTCCATCATATCCAGCAGGTCTTCGGAGACCCTTAAAATATATCCTTCTTTGACGGTTGGAGATATGGCGAAGCCTCTTGTGTTAATGACACGGTTTCCTTTTGTGGTGTCTATGGACAGGACGGCATCAAGCTCCGGAAAAAGCTCTTCCTGATTGATCTGTGCCGTTTTTACCGGGGAGCCCATAAAGGGGACAGGGGTATGGGGAAGTGTAGGAGCATCGGGACAGATATGAGTGGAAATGAAAACATCCCCTTCCAGAACATCCCCTTTGTTCTGCATGTCCAGAAGCTTTGCTGCCAGAGCGATTACTACCAGAGCACCGTCGCCGTCGGATACGAAGCCGATGCGTTCCGGTCTTGCACCGAGCCCGCCCAGGCGGCCCAGAATGCCGATCGTAGGAGCAGAGCCCCCGGAGAGCTTGCCGGATGTACCTGGAATACGTATTTTCAACATATCCGTGGAACCAGATGGTCCATGGAGGGTGTAGACATCGATATCGGCATCCGCACGGATGCCTCTCAGATAAGAGGCAACGGATTCACCGCAGACATAGCTGCTGTCCAGGATTTCATAGGCTTCTATAAGTTGTTTGAATAGCATAATAAATTAACCTCACTAAATTTTTTTGATAAAATGAGTTTATCATTTGTTTTCAGAAAAGTCGATGCTTATCAGATAAAAATTCAATTCTGTTATGGCACAATAAAGAAATCGACAGAAAAAGATAACGATGGTATACTAAAGCTATATGGAATCACAATCCAGCAAAGAGAGGGAAATGCGATGAACACATTAGAAGATATGAAACGGGATATTATGGAACTTGCCGGAGAAAAGAAGGAAGAACTGGAACAGGTCAGCAGCTATATCTTTTCACATCCGGAGCTGGCATTTGAAGAATATCAGTCACAGGAAGCACTGTGCAGTCTTCTGGAAAAAGGCGGTTTTCATGTGAAGAAGGGGATTGCCGGACTGGAGACATCCTTTGAAGCAGTGTACGATACCGGACGTCCGGGAAAGACGGTTGCACTGATGGGAGAATACGATTGCCTTCCGGAAATCGGACATGGCTGTGGGCATAATCTGATCGGAACCTCGGCAGCCGGAGCAGGAATTGTTCTGAAAGAAATTATGGATCGCTATCAGCTCGGCGGCGCGCTAAAGGTACTGGGTACTCCGGCAGAAGAGCAGGGAAGCGGAAAAGCTATCATGGTAAGAGAAGGAGTGTTTAAAAATATCGATGCAGCGTTCCTGATGCATCCGATGGAAGCGTCTATACCGGATGATGTTTCCTTTGCCTGTGTAACGATGGAATTTACCTTTACAGGGAAGTCGGCGCATGCAGCGGCATATCCGTGGGTTGGAGCCAATGCGTTAAGCGGTGTACAGCTGATGTTCCATGCAGTGGATATGATGCGGCTCCATTTCAAGGATTATAGCAGAGTGCATGGAATTATTACGGCAGGCGGTACGGCGCACAATACGATCAGCGATGCAGCGAAAGCAGTATTTAATATCCGGGCGCTGGATTATGATTATCTGATGGAGTTGGTGGATATGGTTCAGGACTGTGCAAGGGGAGCAGCTATAGCCACCCGTACGAGTGTGGAAAGCAGACAGCTGGATGAGATTGTGAAGGAGGTACGTAATGACAAAAGGCTGGTAGATTACGTGCGTAAGAATATGGAATGGATTCATGAGGAGTACATCGAACGGGATATGACACAGGGAATCGGTTCGACGGATGTCGGAAATGTTACCCATGAGATTCCGGCCATTCAGTTCTATGTGAAGCTAAAAGAAGGTGTAGGAACCCATACGAAGGAATTTGCAGCTGCAGCCGGAGGCGAGGAAGGAAAGCGGAATCTTCATGTGTCCGTTTTGCTGCTGGCAATGAGCGCACTGGACGTACTGGTGGAATAACATCAGCTGAAAGGAGGCAGAAAATCCTTGTCAATGGGCGCACACCATATGTGGCTGAGCGTATCCAGGACAAGGATTTTTTACTGAATTATTTATGAACCGGCGGCTCTCCGGCAGAGTTTCTGACGATCAGCTGCGCATGGAGCAGGAGGGTTCCGATGGAGACCTGATTCAACAGACTTTCCAGTGCAGAATAGCCGCTTTTGCCAATCTGGATTCGGTTCTGGCGAATCGTAGTCAGCGGAGGCGAGGTATATGCGCAAAAAGGAAGATCATCAAAGCCGATGATGCTGAGATCTTTTGGAATATGATAGCCAAGCTGCTGGCATTGAAGGAGGGCGGCGTGGGCCATCTGATCGTGGCAGCATATGATTGCGGTAACGCCCATGTCCAGGAGCCTGGGAAGATGCTTTTCCATACATTCTGTAATATGATAAGAACCTCTGGCATAGGCCGGATCCGCGTTCATATCTGCCTGGCGAAGCGCCTGAAAGAATGCTTTATGCCGTGCCTGCATGACATAGGAACCAAGAGCCGAGGTAAGATAACCGATTTTTCTGTGGCCGAGCTGTTTCAGATAGGAAACGGCAAGTTCCATTCCCTCGTTACTGTCCACGCCTACGTAGGAAATCGTCGGATTGGCGATAATGTAGTTATCGTATAAAACGGTGGGAGTATGGCTTGTGAGGAAATCACGCATCCAGGCAGCAGACAGTGAAAAGCCAAGAATAAATGCTCCCATATAATTATTCTGAAGCATAAAAACATCATACGGCATACTTCTCTGCAGCTTCTCGGTAACCCGGATGATATCCACTGTATAGCCGGCAGGCTCTGCCATTTGCCGGAATCCAAGAACAATATCATAGGCATTCTGATAAGGTTCTTCATATTCCATATTGTCAATCAGAATACATAATTTCTGCTCCGTATCCTTTTGGCGGCGGAGCTTTTTTGTGTATCCCATTTCGACTGCGGTTTCCAGGATTTTTTTTTGTAATTCTTCGCTGATGTTGGAAGTGCCGTTCAATGCTTTGGAAACGGTACCCTTTGAGATCCCCAGCTTATCAGCGATATCTTGCATTCTGGTCATAGGTTCCTCTCTTGTTCTGTCTTGGATTAATGATATTATTATAACGAACCTGAAA
>DNJM01000062.1:7387-7558 GCA_003489085.1 Lachnospiraceae bacterium | reverse complement strand
CAATATTCTGCGCAATGCAACCAGCAAGAGTCTTCTGATTCTGGATGAAATCGGACGGGGCACCAGTACCTTTGACGGACTGGCAATTGCCTGGGCGGTTGTGGAACATATCAGCAACGGAAAGCTTCTGGGGGCGAAGACATTATTTGCAACCCACTATCATGAGCTGAC
>DNJM01000062.1:1149-7074 GCA_003489085.1 Lachnospiraceae bacterium | reverse complement strand
ACGGAGCTGGAAGGAAAGATCAGCAATGTACATAATTACTGTATTGCAGTTAAGGAAAATGGTGATGACATCGTATTCCTGCGTAAGATCGTAAAGGGCGGAGCAGATAAGAGCTACGGAATTCAGGTGGCAAAGCTGGCAGGTGTGCCGGATACGGTGATTGCCCGCGCAAAGGAGATTGCAGAGGAATTAGGTGACGCGGATATTACAACCCATGTTAATGAAATTGCAGTTACGGTAAATGAAACAAAGCCGAAGGCAAAAGCAAAACGGTATGATGAAGTAGATCTGGAACAGTTTTCTCTGTTTGATACGGTAAAGGATGATGATGTCTTAGAAGAGCTGAAGTCACTGGATGTATCGCATATGACACCAATGGATGCGCTCAACACCATCTATCGGCTGCAGAACAAACTGAAAAACAGATGGTAGGAGAAGAAGATATGGGACAGATACAGGTATTGGACCAGATAACCATAGATAAGATTGCAGCTGGTGAAGTCATTGAACGGCCGGCATCCGTGGTCAAAGAGCTGGTAGAGAATGCAATAGATGCCGGGGCAACTGCCATTGTAACAGAGATCCAGGAGGGCGGGATATCCCTGATCCGCATCTCAGACAATGGCTGTGGAATCGAGAGGGAAGACATTCCGAATGCTTTTCTGCGGCATTCCACCAGCAAGATCCGAAGCGTAGATGATCTGGTGCACATCGGATCTCTGGGATTCCGCGGTGAAGCATTATCCAGCATTGCAGCTGTGGCGCAGGTAGAGCTTCGTACAAAAACAAAGAAAGATACCTTTGGCAGCTCATACCGCATCGAAGGCGGAAAGGAAATCTCTTTTTCCGAGTGCGGAGTTCCGGATGGCACTACCTTTCTGGTACATCAATTATTTTATAATACGCCGGCCAGACGGAAGTTCTTAAAGACACCGATGACAGAAGCCAGTCATGTCAGTGACCTGCTGGTGCGGCTGGCACTGTCCCATCCGGAGATTTCCTTCCGGTTTGACAATAACGGGCAGACCAGGATGCACACGTCCGGAAACGGAAGGCTGAAAGATGTGATCTATCATATCTATGGGCGGGATGTGGCCAATCACCTTCTGAAGGTAGATACACAGAAGAATGGGATGAAGGTGACCGGCTATCTTGGCGAGCCGATTATCACCCGGGGCAATCGGAATTTTGAAAATTATTTTATCAATGGGCGCTATATCAAGAACTCTGTTATATCAAAAGCCATTGAAGACGCTTATAAAGATTTTTCCATGCAGCATAAATACCCATTTGTTGTGCTGCATTTTACGATGCCGGGAGAGACGATTGATGTCAATGTGCATCCGACGAAAATGGAGCTGCGTTTCAGTAACCAGCAGGAGGTGTACCAATTTGTCTATGAAATGGTAAGCCGGGTGCTGCATGGTGAGGAACTGATTCCCGAGGCGACTCTTCCGGAAGTCAGGATGCCGGAAGCGATACCCTCTGAACGGACCGAACCTGCGAAAACGTCGGAGACCAGGGATCTGGATTATTTTATGCAGAAGATGCGGGAACGGGTGACTTCGTACCACAACCAGATGTCGGAAGCGGAGGTAAAGAGCCGGACGGAGATTGCAAAGCCGGAGGCAAAGGCAGACCGAATCCGGGAAGCGGTTCTCTATCGGAAACAGCAGGAACAGAAAGCTGTCAAAAAACCGGAACCGGATCAGCCTGTAGCAGTGGAGCAGGAACAGAAGCCGGAACTGCCCAGGCAGCTGAATTTTTTTGACGAGAAATTTCTGAAACGGGAAAGCAGGGCAGAATATAAGATTGTAGGACAGGTATTTGATACCTATTGGATTATTGAGCTGCAGGATAAAATGTATATCATTGACCAGCACGCGGCACATGAGAGGGTATTATACGAAAAGACACTGAAGGGCATGCGGACCCGTGAGTATACGTCCCAGTATATCAGTCCGCCCCTGGTACTGTCCCTGTCTATGCAGGAAGCGCAGCTTCTGGAAACCTATCTGGATCATTTTACCCGGATTGGATTCGAGATCGAACCATTCGGAACGGATACTTATGCAGTGCGTGCCATTCCGGATAATCTCTTTGGAATCACGAAAAAGGAGCTGCTGATGGAAATGCTGGACAGCCTTTCCGATGAGATCGGACCGAATCTGGCACCGGAGCTCATTGATGAAAAGATTGCTTCCATGTCCTGTAAGGCAGCGGTAAAGGGGAACTCCAGACTGTCACGGCAGGAGGTTGACACATTGATCAGCGAGCTGCTGACGCTGGAGAACCCATATCATTGTCCGCATGGGCGTCCGACGATCATTGAGATGTCCAAACGGGAGCTGGAAAAGAAATTTAAGAGGATTGTATAAGCATGCAGAAAAAACCACTGATTATATTAACCGGACCTACGGCAGCCGGGAAAACAAAGGCTTCGATCGGACTTGCCAAGTCCCTTGGAGGTGAAATTATTTCTGCGGATTCCATGCAGGTGTACCGTGGAATGGATATCGGTTCGGCCAAGATCAGCACGTCAGAGATGGAAGGAATCCCCCATCATCTGATTGATGTATTGGAGCCGGAAGAAGAATTCAATGTGGTACGCTTCCAGCAGCTTGCACGTGCGGCGCTGGAAGAGATTTATGCACATGGGCATATTCCGATTGTTGTCGGCGGTACCGGATTCTATATCCAGGCGCTTTTATATGATATTGATTTTACAGAGCATGAGAGTGATCCGGCATATCGGAAAGAGCTGGAAGACTTTGCAGAGGAACATGGTGCGGAGGCTCTGCATGCACTTCTTGCAGAAAGGGATCCGAAGGCAGCGCAGGAGATTCATGCCAATAATATCAAGCGTGTCATCCGTGCACTGGAATTCTACCATCAGACAGGAATGCTGATTTCAAAACACAACGAGCGGGAACGGGCCAAAACTTCCCCGTATCAGTTTATTTACTTCGTATTGACAGATGACCGGGAACTCCTGTATCACAGGATTGAGGAACGGATCGATCAGATGCTGGCGGACGGTCTGATAGAGGAAGTACAGAAGCTGCAGGAAAGGGGCTGCACACGGGACATGGTATCTATGCAGGGGCTGGGGTATAAAGAAATCCTAGCCTATCTGGAGGGAGAATGTACGTTGGAGGAAGCCGTTTATACCCTGAAACGGGATACACGCCATTTTGCGAAACGTCAGCTGACCTGGTTTCGGCGTGAACGGGATGTCATCTGGGTGGACAAGCAGGAGTTCGATCATGATGAAGCGGCAATTCTTGCATTTTTGTTACAAAAGATCAGAGAAAAGAGAATATAAAGGAGCAAAAGAGATGTTGAAGGAATTGACTGACAGAATGTATGAGAGCATGGGTGTTTCTGCAAAGGTTCTTGCATTTGGCAAAAAGACAGAAGCGGGCCTGGCAGACCGCTTTCAGGAAATCGACCGGGTAGCTGAATATAATCAGCTGAAGGTGATTAAGGGGATGCAGGATGCAAGAGTGAGTGCGGAATGCTTTAACTATGTAAGCGGATATGGTTATAATGACTTTGGCAGGGATACTCTGGAAGAGGTCTATGCTAATATTTTTCATACAGAGGCGGCACTGGTGCGTCCGCAGATCACCTGCGGAACTCATGCGCTGGCGTTGGCTCTGAGTGCCAATCTGCGCCCGGGAGATGAATTACTTTCCATTTCCGGAAAACCATATGATACCCTGGAGGAGGTGATTGGTATCCGTCCGTCCAGAGGATCCCTGGCAGAGTACGGGATCACCTACCGCCAGGTGGAACTGACACCGGAAGGAGAATTTGATCTGGAGGCAATTCGGGAAGCGGTTGGCAAACAGACAAAGGTAGTTGCGATTCAGCGCTCCAAGGGATATCTGACCCGTCCGACACTTTCCGTAGAGAAGATCGGAAAGGCGATTGCATTCGTAAAAGCATTGCGGCCGGATCTGATCTGTATGGTAGATAACTGTTATGGAGAATTTGTAGAGGTACTGGAGCCAAGTGATGTAGGCGCGGATATGGTGGTCGGTTCCCTGATCAAGAATCCGGGCGGCGGACTGGCACCGATTGGAGGCTATATTGCAGGAACCAGAGAATGTATCGAGAATTGTGCAGTTCGGCTGACATCCCCGGGACTGGGAAAAGAGGTTGGTGCTTCACTGGGCGTGATGAAGGACTTCTTCCAGGGATTGTTTCTGGCTCCGACGGTGGTAAGCGGTGCATTAAAGGGTGCTGTTTTTGCTGCTAATATATATGAAGCACTTGGCTTTGCCGTGATTCCAAATGGTACAGAAAGCCGCCATGATATTATTCAGGCAGTAGAATTCGGCGATCCGAAAGGTGTCATTGCTTTCTGCGAGGGCATTCAGGCAGCTGCTCCGGTGGACAGCTATGTAACTCCGGAGCCATGGGCGATGCCGGGCTATGACAGTGATGTGATTATGGCAGCCGGGGCATTTGTACAGGGCTCTTCCATTGAGCTGAGCGCGGACGGACCGATCAAACCGCCGTATGCAGTCTATTTTCAGGGTGGCCTGACCTGGGATCATGCCCGGTTCGGCATTTTGAAATCCCTGCAGAAGCTGGCAGATGCCGGTATGGTAACATTGTAAACAGATATTGCTGCAGATGGGAGGAGTCGGTATGCGGATCACTGTGCTGATTGAGAATACATCAGACGGAAAACTGGCCTGTGAGCATGGCCTGTCCCTGTGGATTAGATATGGAAGCAGCCAGATCCTGCTGGATGCCGGATCAACGGATGCTTTTCTTATGAATGCGGCTGCAATGGGGATTGATTTGAAGCAGGTGGATGCAGCGGTGCTGTCCCATGCCCACTATGATCATTCCGGTGGTTTTTCCGCCTTCTGTAACTATAACCATCATGCCCGGATTTACTTACAAAAATCTTCCAAAGAAGCATGTTATTCTCTGTATCAGGGGAAAAAACGCTATCTGGGAATTCCGGAAACGGTACTAAAGGAATGTGAGGATCGATTTTGCTATGTAGAAGGTGAGCTGGAGCTGTGTAAGGGTGTATGGCTGCTTCCACATACGGCAGAGGGGCTTTCCGAACGCGGTGTGAAGGCACATATGTTCCGGAAAACCAGGCATGGCTTTACGGCTGATGATTTCAGCCACGAGCAGAGCCTTGTCCTGGAGACTCCCAGGGGACTTGTCCTGTGCAGCAGCTGTTCACATGGCGGCATTGATACGATTGTAAAGGAAGTAAAGAAGCGCTTTTCCGGCAGAAAGGTCTGTACGGTGATAGGAGGGTTCCACTTGATGACACCGGGGGGAATCAGCACATTGGCCTATACACCAGAGGAGGTGACTGCTCTGGGACATACCCTGTTTCAGGAAGGTGTAGAAGAAATTTATACCGGTCATTGTACCGGGGAACCGGCTTTTACGATTCTGAAGGAATACTGGCCGGAACGGGTTCACTATTTGCGGACAGGAAGTGTACTGGAGTGGGATTAGTACCTTATTTTCTCTGGTACGGAAAGAAGGGGAACGAGTATATGAATGAGATCATCGTTATCGGCGGCGGTGCTTCCGGTATGATGGCAGCCATTACTGCCGCGGAAGCAGGCAGCCAGGTGCTGCTGCTGGAACAGAAGGAAATACCCGGGAAGAAGCTTATGATGACCGGAAACGGGCGCTGCAATTTTACCAATACCAATCAGTCGCCGAATGACTACAGAGGCACGGATCCTGATTTTGCATGGCAGGTGCTGCGTCACTTTACATATCAGGATACACTGCGTTTTTTCATGAAGCTGGGGATTTATTCCAGAAACAGGAACGGATATCTGTATCCGTATTCGGATCAGGCTGTTTCCGTAGTTGAAGCCCTGAAGCTGGAGCTGAGGAGACTGGGAGTAGAGATCCGGACCGGATGTGCGT
>DNJM01000062.1:452-853 GCA_003489085.1 Lachnospiraceae bacterium | reverse complement strand
ATATTTCCGTAAAAAAAGAAAATGGAAAACGCTTTTTTAAGATACAGGCAGAAAAAGAGAACTTCCAGGCGGCAGCAGTGATTCTGGCAGCCGGTTCGAAAGCAGCTCCCAAAAGCGGTTCCGATGGAAGTGGATATGCATTGGCACGGAAACTGGGGCATACGATCCGTCCGGTGCTGCCCGCACTGGTGCAGCTCAGGTGCCGGGAGAAGAGCTATAAGCAGCTGGCCGGAATCCGTACGCAGGCGAAGATTACGCTATATCTGGACGGAGAGACAGCAGATACAGATACCGGTGAGCTGCTTTTTACAGAGTATGGTATTTCCGGGATTCCGGTCTTTCAGGTCAGTCGTTTTGCATCTTTAGGGCTGGCACGCAAATGTGCGGTATATGCTGTGCTG
>DNJM01000062.1:0-135 GCA_003489085.1 Lachnospiraceae bacterium | reverse complement strand
GCTGTGCTGGACTTTATGCCGGATTTTACGGAGGAACAGTTTCTGCAGTTTATGAAGGATAGAATCCGTAATCATCCGGAACGTACGGCGGCAGAATTTTTTACCGGACTTTTTCATAAGAAGCTGGCTGCCATG